>JANXOO010000102.1 GCA_025353525.1 Schlesneria sp.
ATACTGCTCGCGGTCCAGATTGAGGCTTCGTTTGCGAGTCCGATTCCGCGTTCGAAGCGGAACCACCCTCAGTGCGGCAGTCTCCAGGCATCGCTGAATTCCTCAATGGCCTCAACCCGGACAGCGCGTGGTATAACACAATGCCGTCTGATTCCACCATCGCTCAAACCATGGCAGGCGACTTCTGATTGCCAGTAAACCTGTTATTTTGCAATTGAATTGGCCGCTGCAAGTTGACTAATCCATTCGGTCAACATTTCGACCGCCGGTCTATCGACAAGTGAGGTCGCAAGTTGCGGCATCTGGCCTCGCCCTCGCTTCGAAACCCGGTGAAGCAAAACCGATCTCTCAGGATGGCCCGGAGCAATCAGTCGTGCTTCCGGCAGACCGAACTTGTCGTGGAGAGGAATTGCATCGATGAGCTTCATGTTTTCCAAAGCGGTTGCAAACTCGAGTTGAATCTGTGAATTGCCACCTCCGGCATTAATATGACAAATCGCGCAATTGGCATGGAGATACGATTTCGCTCGTGATTCCAGCGATTCCGCCGGGTCATACGGGTTGACCAGTCGTTCGAGTTCTTCCGGGCGTTTGTTGAGTTTGAATAATCCCAGTCGTTCGAGCATTGCAAGTTGATTTTCACTGTGCGGATTTTAACTGTGCGGATTTTCGCTCGCCGATTTATCGGCAGGATTGACCTTCGGTTCGCGCGAAGGGGTTCGAGTGGAAGTCCCATTGAATTCGCGGTTCATCTGGACTGTGCTTAATCCAAGAACAAAACCGGCTGCGCGGCTGTGGCACACCATGCATTCCGCGCGACTCGGGTAGTGCCAGGTCTGCTGACGGCTACCAGTGCCGGTTTTAATGGTGTAGTCGACATCGAGTCCCTCTTTTGCAACCAGAGTTGCATCGGTTTGCGCATCGTTCCAGCGGTACGAATACCCGATCCATTCACCCTGTTGTCTGGTGAAGAACCGGGTTTCGATCCATCGCGCGGACCGGTGGTCGCCCTCTGTCGATTCGAGCGAGAAGGATTTGACAAGAACGGTTTCGTTTGGAAATTTCCACCCGTGCGAATTTGTGAGTTCAATTTCAGGCGATTGACCCGGGATCGCGATAAATCGCGATTTCTCGGCACCGTCTGACCAAAGTGGTGCATTCACCGAATACGGAATCAAACTCGGCTGAACCTCGTGTCCTTTGACCGATCGAAACAGGCCGCTTTCACTGAGCTTTGTTGGAAACGGTATTGCCTCGATATTTGGCGGCGAAGGAACCAGTGTATAAAAACCGCCGTCGCCATTTCCCGCGTGGTCAGCAATCAGGATCTCTCCGTGTGAATCAATTCCGAAGCCGGTAATGTGAAACGGAGTATCCGTCAATTCGCGATGCCAGACCAATTTCGAGCCGTCGTGTTTAGCTCCCCAGATTTTTCCAGTCGAATGATCACCGTAGATGTACGCTCCACGAAGTTCGGGTAAGAGGTCTCCGTAATAGACAATGCCACCGGTCAATGAACGCGCTTCCGAGTGATGGTGCTCAATCACCGGCTTCACGTGTGGCGACGGTCCGGACGGTCGATCCGGATAGAAGGGATGGCTTCCCTCATAGACCGACCAACCGTAGTTTTCGCCCTTTCGAACGAAATAAACCTGTTCCCAAAGGTCCTGACCGTTGTTGCCGACCCACACATGTCCTGTATGACGGTCCACAGTGATTCGCCACGGATTTCGAAGTCCATACGCCCACGTTTCCGGTGCGATATTCGGCTGATCTGCGAAAGGATTGTCCACGGGAATCGAATAGAACCTGGAATCAGTCGGATGTTCGAGATCGATTCTCAGAACTTTGGCGGTCAGATGCGACATCTCCTGCCCTCGCAGATTCGTATCGCTGTCTGACGTTCCATCGCCCGAAGTCACGTAAAGTAAACCATCGGGAGCGAACGCGATCGCGACGCCATTATGGCCATCAGAAGGCCACTCGATGATCGTTGTTTCCGAACGGGCGTCGAATTCATAGGGAGGTCGCGGATTGACTTCGAAGCGGGAAATTCGTGAATACTTGTCACCATCTTTTTGGATCGGTCGGTTGTGGCCAACGAACACAAATCCGTTTTTTACAAACTCCGGATGAAACGCAATGTCATAGGCGACCCGGTCATCGGCAGCCAGGACAATTTCACTTTCGGAAACATTGGTCGTATCAACGAATCGCCGAATTCGGGTTGGCCCATACGACGCTTTTTGGGTAATGACCCACATTCGATCGCTACCCGGTTGATGCGCCAAAGCGATCGGGAAATCGGGTTTCAGTTCTGGATAGACGCGTCGGGTTGTATAGGGCAACGGAGGTTCGGGTGAGCCGACGACTCGCGATGTCGTCAGCCTGGGCAACCGACCTTCAGGCACAAAGTCGATTCGGTCTGCAGCACAAGTCGATTGACCACACTTTGCAAGAACCGGAACAATGAACACGATGACTGAGGTCAGAATGTGATTCGCAAGTCGCCGTAATTTCATAACTGAACTCAACCTTTTCGAAAAACAGGCTCTGATCAGCATCACCGTCAGTTCATGTAATGTGTGCGCCCTGCGTTTCGACGTAGACGGCATACACGGACGTACTGGCAGTCATAAACAGGCGATTCCGTTTCGTGCCGCCGAAGCAGACGTTACTGCAAATTTCGGGCAGTCGAATCTGTCCGATGCGAACGCCCTCTTTGGGTTCAAAGACGTGAACGCCGTCATAACCGTCGCCGACCCATCCGGCACTGGCCCAGATATTTCCGTCGATATCGCAACGGATTCCGTCTGCAAACCCGGCACCTTCGGCAATCTCTGACCCGGGTTTACCGGAGGAATACTTGTGCTTCATCGAGGCAAACTCTTTGCCGTTGGTCAATTTCTTTTCGTCGCTGATATTCCAGACCTTGATGTTCTTTGGAGCTTCGTCATAGTGCGACGCACCCGTGTCGGCCACGTACAGCTTTTTATAGTCAGGCGAAAAACAGAGTCCGTTCGGCTTGAAGATATCGTCGGACATTTTTTCGATTTTCAATGTCTTGCCGTCGATTCGATAGATCGCTTCTTTCTGATTCGGCTGTTTTGAATCGTTCGGCGATTTTTCTCCCTCATAATTCATCAGGCTTCCATAGCCCGGATCGGTGAACCAGATGTCGCCATTCGGATGCACGGCGCCATCGTTGGGTGCGTTCAGCGGCTTGCCTGCATAGGAATCCGCAAGGACCGTCATTGTGCCATCAAATTCGTAGCGAACGACGCGCCGGTGGCCGTGTTCGAACGAAATCTGACGTCCCTGAAAGTCGAACGTATTTCCGTTGCTGTTTCCGGCAGGATTTCGAAAGGTGCTGACGTGGCCGTCTTCTTCCAGCCATCGCATCTGGACGTTGTTCGGAATATCGCTCCACAACAGATATTTTCCAACGCCGTTCCATGCAGGCCCTTCAGCCCACAGCATTTCCGGGCTGTGATAGATCCGCTGAATCGGAGTATTGCCGAGCGCAATTTTTTTGAATCTGGGATCGAGCGTTACGATGTCCGGATCGGGATAGCGCACCGGTTGGGTATTTGAACCATAATCACGTCCGCTTGCTTTTGAAGCGACAACGCCAACAACCCCAACGGCGGCCGCCAGAAATGCTCGTCGACCAAATTCCGTCGACGCAAGTTGAGAGGCAGTGGAAACAGAATCGCGATTGGTCATGGTGGCTCCTCGAAAAGTGACGGGATACTGCTGCAAGAACCTCACAAAAAAAGGAACCCCTGGTTCGCAGGGGTTCTTTCGAGTAGCGAGGGCGGGACTTGAACCCGCGACCCCAGGCTTATGAAGCCTGTGCTCTAACCAGCTGAGCTACCTCGCCATCGTCGTCATCGTCGTCTCCAGCCTTGTCGAATGCCAAACGATCAATTGAATCTCAAAATCGAAATCTGTTATGCACGCCGACGGAATTGTGGAATTTATCCCTGGCTGCATTTCAGGGGAAACGCCATAACACCATGCAAAACCAGTGTTTGAAGATGTGTTCTGACCGAGCGTTCTTCCCGGCCAAAACCCCTGAATTGTGCCGCGCGAAGTATAACAATTTCACGCGAGCGAACAAGCGAGTCATCATCGGGTCAACTCTGGCGAATCGCGTAACGACAACTGCCGCTGACGTAAAGCCAAATACGGTTGTGTCACATCAAAACCCGCGCAGCGAACGCAACGGCTGCAGTTTCAATGCGCAGGATATAGCGCCCCAGACTCATTGCCCGTGCTCCCGCAGCAGTCGCTGCATTGACTTCAACGTCTGTAAACCCTCCTTCCGGTCCGATCGCGAGCGTCATCGGGGAGCCTTCTGAAAAAAATGCTTCTGTCGGATGATCTCCCGGATGTGCCACAAAAACACGCTGCTTTGAATCGATCTCGCTCAGGAAATCAGACCATTTGGTGACCGGCGAAATCTGCATCAAATGATTGCGGCCCGATTGTTTGCACGCGGCAATCACGGTCTGACGCTGTTTCTCTAACTTGCTACTTCTCGGATCGACAACACTTCTGGCAGTGACAAGCGGGATCAGCCGACTCACCCCCAACTCAGTCGCCTTTTCGACGAGCCAATCAAATCGGTCGCCCTTAGGGACCGCCGTCGCAATCGTCACGTCGATTTGACGATCAGCACCCCGACGGGACTCGATGACTTCGAGTTCCAGATCGCGCTTGCGGATGGTCGTGATACGGCACGATGCAGCCAGGCCCGCACCGTCGAACAATTCGACAACATCACCCGGCCTGGCACGCAGTACGTGAATTGCGTGATGGGCCTCAGTCTCCGCAAGTTCGACGGAACCGGATTCGGCGAGCTGCGGGCAAAAGAACCGGCGTGACCCTGTATCGCTCGACAACTCACAATCTCCAGCCGTCACCAAGAATCGTGCCTTTGGGGACCACGATAATCCCGTCCTGTATTACAACAGGTGTGTTTTCGGGAACCTTCAGAACGTCACCGCCGCGAATGTGAACTCCATTGCCGATTCGGCAGTTCTTGTCAACGATGACTCCGTCAAGAAGGCTGCCATCACCAACACCCAGATTCGGAATTCCTGTGCGGCCATCGTCCAGGATTTCTTCTTCCGTCTGGTACATGTCGGCCCCCATCAGAATCGAATTGGCAATTGTGACGTTTTTGCCGATCTTGCATCGCAATCCGATGACGCTGTTTTCAATGACCGAACCTTCGCCGATAACGCAACCATCGGCAATCAGGCTTCGCTTCACATGCACACCATCACACCGCGTTGGAGGCAACGATCGGGCGTGCGTGTAAATCGGAGCTCGCTGATCTTCCATTTTGAACGGTGCATTGGGCAGCGTCAGGTCGAGATTGGCTTCGTAAAACGAACGAATTGTGCCGATATCTTC
>JANXOO010000136.1 GCA_025353525.1 Schlesneria sp.
GTGGCGCAAACAGAATTCGGTCGTGCACTGCTTCTGCGACGCGACGGACGACTTCACCCAATAGCATACTGTCCGTAAAAACGGGCAGGTGCCGGCCGTGCTGTTCGAGCGCCGCGACGGGGATCACCACCGGCAAATCGCGCGACAATCCATTGACCTCGGGCCACGTCAGATCGGTCAAATTCATTAATCAACCTCAGAAGAATTCAGCTGGCTCGCCAGATCGGCGAGTTGAGACAGATTCGGAAACCGGTCGCGATACATCCATCGTTCCCACCACCTCACATGTCGCATGCGGACATCGTCTTTGGAAACCGACCTCTGTTTGCCGCGGCGAGTGACGAGCTGCACAGTTCCGTCGACGCGCACTTCACTGACGATCCAGAATTTGTCCACCTGATAGGAATAGGTTTCGCCACTCGGAGCGGGGTGGACCTCGACGGCGCGTGGACCGGGATCAGTACTCTGCTTGGTGACACGAAAGATCACGAGATCTCCCGGCTTGAATTCACTTCTCATCTCGAATTGCCCGAGCCGGTTTGCCAAAACGTTCAGAAACGATATCAATTGCAGACGATAGAGGCGACCGCACTTTACGGCAAGGGAAATGGGCTGGGAAAGGGCAGAAAGACGTCGAAGATGCGAAAAAGACGACAGGGCAAACAGAGAAGACAGGGCAAACGGAGTCGAGGTCTGGATTAATCGGGCGAGATCGCCTGGAGCCGATGATTCTTTGCGCGATAGAAATCGGGTTGTCAGCTTTACTCTGATGCGATGCCTGTCGCGTCGCTCATTCGCTGCTCGCCGGGAACCCGGAATGCCGCACGTTGCAAGCGGTCATTCAATGCTCGTCCCAGTCCTGCATCAGGAAAACGCTCGGCAACGATTTCATCGAGTCCCGCTGCGTCCAGCCGATGCAATGCCTGGAAGAAATTGCTGGCAGCAATGAGCAAGTCGCCCGTCGGTGACAGGATTTCGACCGCTGCAAACCGGCTACATAGTTCGGTTTTACGAAAGGCGAGCAATCCGGTTCGAGGTCGGGGAGCGGTTAACGGAACTTCACTGACCACAGTCAGCGGTGTTCGAGGAGCATAATGGCTTTCCAGCATTCCGGGAGCGAGCGGCTGTTTTGATTGCTCTGCCGCCGGAAGCCTGACGCGTCCGATTAACTCTTCGATCTCTTCCAGCGGAACTCCACCCGGCCTGAGCAACGTCACCCGCTCACCGTCGATTCCGAGAATCGTAGATTCGATTCCAATGCGGCAGGGGCCGCCATCAAGAATCGCGTCGACGCGATTCCCCAGTTGCTGCCATACATGGTCAGCCGTTGTGGGGCTCAATCGGCCAAACGGATTTGCACTCGGAGCAGCAACGGGAACATTTGCCGCTCGCAAAACCTGTCGCATCAGATCGTGATCAGGAACTCTGACGCCGACGCTGCCCAGGCCCGAGGTCACCAGGTCAGGAACGGCATCGGACTTGGGAAGTACCAGCGTTAAAGGCCCAGGCCAAAACCGTTCGGCAAGCTGGCGTGCGACCGGCGAAATGTGGCTGACGACACGCGGCAACCAGCCGATGTCGGCCAGGTGAACAATCAACGGATCGAAAAACGGTCGATCCTTCGCGGCAAAAATCTTCGCCACCGCGACGGGATCGAATGCATTGGCGCCTAAGCCGTACACGGTCTCTGTCGGTAACGCGACGAGCCCTCCGTCCGTCAAAATTGTGGCAGCACGTTCGACAGACGTGAATAAAGCTGCTGACATTTTGGGAGACCAGCCAAACAAATCAAAATCATTTCCGTCGAACGTACGTCCGAATCAGAGTATCACTCGTCGCAATGGCCATTCCTGTGAGCAATCCACCACTGTGCGCCCAATTGGCGACGAACGGAATCACGCCCGTCAGGCACAACACGTACACGATCAGCATCATCGTCACGACTTGTTCATTCAAACCGAAGCCACTCTGGGGGTCCAGCTTCCCTTTAATCCAAACGTAACCGAAAAGCCCGTAGACAACGCCCGACATTCCTCCGAATCTGGCACTGGAACCCAGAAACTGGGCGAAGTTTGAAACGAGAGCCATGACAAGCACCATTCCGAGGAACTTCGGGGTTCCTTTCCGCGATTCGATTAAAATCCCGAATTGTGCCGTCGAAACCATATTGAAAATGAGATGGGACAGGTTGGCATGCAAAAAAATTGGCGTGACGAGACGCCAGACTTCTCCGCGCAGAATCTGGCCGAGCGTATTGTCGTTTGAAAACCACATTTGCTCGAGAAACGGACTGTCGCGATGCCAGTCGAGTTGGGTCATCCAGGCCACGAAGCATGACATCGCGATCAACCCGAACGTGATCGGGCAGTTTTGGGCTGCCGGACGACTCCAGTGGTTCGCCAGGTTGACGATTTTTGGCTGATTTGCGATTCGTCGATCCCGTTCTTCGCGGAATCGGGTATTCGCCCGTCGTGCCGCGTCCCTATAGCGTTCGTGATTTGGATCGCCTAGAAATCGCAGCAATTCTGCTTTGGCCGCGTCGACATGATCATCACTCTGGACCCAGATCCGGTAGCCATCCGGGCACGAGTCGACGGAACATAATATTCCCTCGGCTCGCAAAAAATCTGCGAAGCGTTCCGCCTGATCCAGGTTCACAATCGAACCAACTTGTCGCATTGTCCACTTTCATTGTTTTGGCGATCACGTCCAGGTATCCGGCATTGAATGAACGCCGGTTTCCGCGAATCGCGATGAAGTTTTTCGAGCGACTGACGTTTCAAGGGATTCGATCATTTGAAAATCCCCGCATCTTGTGGCGATTCCAGTCACTTAGGATCGGCGCAGAAATAACTGGCGGAACCATTTTGACTGAAACTGACCGAATCGCTCGGCGATATGCTGCAGAGAAAGGCGAAGATATTTTACCACAGAGACGAA
>JANXOO010000152.1 GCA_025353525.1 Schlesneria sp.
ATTCGATCGAGGAAATCAAACACTTCGATCATCCGTTGACCCGAGGGGGCTATACCGATTGGCAGAAAGACTGTCGACGAGAGCATTTGCCGTATGGACTCGGAATCGTCGTGCCAATACTCGCGCGTCGCCGCCAAAAACATCAACAGGGCATCGAGCGGAGGAAGTCCGCGCGGGCACAGTCGTTCGACGACGGCGGACAATTCTTCTCGAAACGCTAACGTGGAGCCGTTAGACCACGCGACAACTTCGCCTTGATCGTCCCATTTCCAGAACGCGCCGATCGGCGATGACAGATACTCCATCGCCTCGGCCAAGCTACTGTCCATCGGTCAGTCTCACTGCCGAGCGTGTGGCATGAACGAATGCTGAATCAGGAATTCGTTCGAACGAACCGTTGGCTGCAAACAGGGCAATCTCGGAAGCGTCAAGTTTCAAAATTTGCCGCACGACGGAGGGGGAAACATCGGGTTCAAAACGCCATCCGGACGGAACGGCGATCCCGTCACGTTCGACGAGACCCCGACCGGGAATGGGGGGCAACGGCACACCACGTATCAAGACTTTCTTACTCACTGACACGGCAAAACTCCAACGGGTTAGTCGAATCTGCGGTGCCGTGACGGCATAGTCCCGCCACGTCTGCCAGTCGGCATGCCAAATATTCGCGGCGACAATTGCCGCGCTGCGAGCCAATTTCAAGACGACCGTCCCCTCCACGATTGCGGCAAATCCTGCTCGCGGCAGTTCCGGCTTCAACCATTCGATCAAGGGGTGCCATTCTCCCTCGGGAAGTTGAGCACGGGGAACAGTTTCATTCCAGCGCGTCAGCTGTCGATCGAAATGAAGTTGAAACTGTTCCGCATCGGGAATCGAGCGGATCCGAACACTCAACGCCTCGTCGAAGATTCGACCTTGCAGCCACAATACTTCCGCCTGTTCGAGGACTTGCAGTCCAGGCACGAGTCGCAACGCTCCCAGCGCGTTAGCCTCTGCGAGACTGAGTTTCACAACCCACGGCAAGTCGGTCGACATCATGCCGCTCCTGTGGGGGGATCAAATTTCGACCAAATCTTGGCGATTTCCTGTTGCAAGTATTCTCGCTGGTGTGACTGAGCGATCCATTCGCAACGCGAAGCCAGCAAACCGAGTTCGTCGCGCAGTTGAGCCCGTTCAATGTGCGAGAGTGATTGTTCGTCAAGCCGTCCAACAATTCGTCGCATTTCTTGTGACAGGATTTCGGGATTGGGAGCCGTGGCCTCTTGAGAACGTGGATGAACAGCCTCTCCCTCCGCACCGCTTCCCGCCGCAATCGCCTGGTTGACCAGCGCCGCAATGACCTCTTGTTGTTCGTCCGAATCCCAGATGTACCTCAGCACCCACAAATCCGAGATGGCGGCAAGACGTCGCCCGCAGAGGAGCGCGCTGGCGGCGATCATTCTCTGCAATTTCACCGCGCGACGATCCGAGACCTTGATCCCGCTGTGTCGCAAGCGACGAACCAGGTCGACGTACGCCGACTGAATGTTTTCTAGTGAGACTTCGTGCAATTGACGTTGCAGTTCCCGCACGCGATCGACGTGCAAGCCGGAAGCTCGCTCGCGACCCAACAATTCTCGCGACCAACCGGCCTGCAGGACATCCGACAGACGTTCAGTCGGGACGTTGTCACAACGGACCCGCAACAGGAAACGATCGAAGAGAGCCCCCAGTGCATCGTCCTGAGGCAAACTGTTGCTGGCCCCAACGACCATCAGGGTCGGCAGGGCGATTGTTTCGCGACCCCGGCGAAAGACGCGCTCGTTTAAGACCATGAGCAAACTGTTGAGGATCGCGCTATTGGCATTCAACAATTCGTCGAGGAAAACAAAATCGGCTTGGGGGAGCATCCCTTCGATATTCGTGACCAGATCACCTTCGCGCAAGCGGCGGATATCGAACGGCCCGAACAGTTCGTTCGGTTCTGTGAATCGTGTCAGCAGATAGTCGAACATTTTGCCGTCCAGACGAACGGCCAGTTCCTGGACCAACGCAGTTTTGGCGGTCCCCGGTGGTCCGAGAATGAACAGATTCTCTCTCCCCACCAGACAAACTCCCAGCAGATCGACGACTTCATCTTTACCGACGAAACAGGCTTTGATCGGGTTCAAGACATCGTCGTTCAACTGTCGTCCGAGTTCGAACGCGCGTTCTGAGTCAGAATCCATCGGGCGCTTTCTGAGGAGCCTGGGTGTGGAGCCGAATCTGTACGACGCATCTTCGTCGAAATCGCGCGAATGTTCATCGTTACCGGCAAAAAAAGTGGTCCCTGTGCTTTCGTCCACGGCGAGACGTTGTCGCAACATGCGCGGTCAGCAAGAGAGCGAATTCGAGTCGGGGTCGATCAAGTTCGATGGCCGAGAAAATCGATCGTGTCGGCTGCGGTTGGTGTCGATTCCAAGACAAAATCGGGGACGAGTTCCGCGTGGATGCCGATGGCGACGCGGACGGCTCGATCGACAACAGTATTATTCAATCGACTTCGATCTTTCGCGGCGAAGATACGATCGACGTAGATCCGCGTCAGACATTCGTCGTCCAGAAAGGTTTCGGGTTCGACCGTTCCCAAGTCGGCGATTCCCACGGACGACAAGGGCCAACGACGGGCAAGTGTTTTCAAACTTCCGATCATCGGATCTTTCGACGACGTGGCTTTCGCCAGTCGCAACAGATCGGGCATGAACCGCAGTGTGAGGTCCACGGAATAGCAGGCGTCCGGCGACGGAATGACGTTGCAAGGCTCGGTCAGAAGTTTATCAGCAATTTCGGGATCGGCGTCCCGATACACAAGCAGGCTACTCGCCCGATAGACGGTGAGCGCTCCCCACAACAGTGCCTCGCGGTGAACGGCTGGCGGGATGCCGGGCAACTCGCGGCGGTACTCGATTTCGAAGTCCCCGAGCACCGAAGCGACCGCATCCGATTCTTCCGGCGACGGTGCGAAAGTCGACCCGTCGCGGCGAATCGCCTCACCAACGCGAACTCGACCTTCGGCCAACAGTGATTTCACAAAACTCAAGTAAAACATTGGCAGTGACTCATCCACATTCGTTTCCCTTCAAATCGGAAAATCATATCGTGTCAAGCAACCATTGACACCGTATGGTCGTATCCAGGTATTGGGTCAGTTTCAATTAATTGCGCCGTTACGTTCGTTACTTTCGGTACGAATGAACCCGATCGCCGCGCGGAATCAGTTTTGCGCCAGTCAAGATTCATCTGCCGAAGAGTCTGGAATTGTCCGTTGGCTATCATCACTGTCCCTGGGAACTCGACGAACAAAATCGAATTCTGCCGGGTTTGGTGCATATTGCCGACGTTCTTGTCGGTAAGACAGGCCTCGGCTACACGCGGACTGTGGAAGTCGATACTGTCGAACCGTCATTGCCAGACTGCGTCGATTTGACCGAAGCGGATCTCGATGCGGTCGCCGGACAGCTTCCAGCAGCTGTACTGGAAGCGCACCGACTTTTGTCCAGCGACAATTAATCTGATCGCAGCCGCACCCGATTTGTCTCTCGCGTCGCCAGTCGTTGCTGTCTGTCGGATGCAACCTGCCGCGAAATCGTTGAAATTGCGGACGTGCGATTGTTAGACTGTCCGGTACCGGCCCGCTCACACTTGCACCAATCATCGACTGCCGATTTTGTCATGGCAGACTGGCGCACGTATGGCAGCGAATTGGGTCAATCGAAAAAGGGTCTGCGATGCCAGTGCGAGTTCGCCATTTCTGCCGGATCATTTTCGGATTAGTCGTTGCGGCGAGCTTCGGCATGGTGCCGGTCGTGATGGCAGAAGGTGAACTTCGTTCGTGGGGGGACGCGAAAGGCAAGAACAAGATCAAGGCGAAATTCGTCAAACTGGAAGACAATGTTGTTACCCTGGAAAAAGAGGATGGGGACGAGGTCGAAATCGAGTTGAAAAAACTCAGTCCCGCCGATCAGAAATTCGCAACGGAGGCGGCCAAAGACGGCGGCGACAATCCATTCAAAGCCAAAACAGACGACCCGTTCAAGGTCAAACCCAAAGGCGGGAAAAAGAAATCGGCAGCGGACACCGAAGACGCCCCCGAAACCGGTGAATTCAAAACATTCAAATTCAAGATCGCGTCGGCAAAACAGATCAAGTCAGGTGCACCGTCGAAGTCCTGGCGGATCGAGCTACCTGAAGCCGAACCTCAAACGCCGGTTGAACTTGTCGAAAAGACTTCGATTCCGGCAAAAGTCGACTTCTTTGAACGCCTCAACGGAATGGCAATCAGTCGTGATGTGTCCAATAAAATGGGTGTCATCGGGTACTACCTCGATAAACACGGTCAGGACGCGATTACCCGAGTCGTCATCTGCGATTTGAAATCCGGTGAATCGAGCAGTCCGGCTTCGACCAAAGGGCAATACGTTCCCGTTGCCTTGCACGACGATGGGCGTCGAATCGTCGCGCGAAGCACGGAGTCCGGATGGGGGAAAAACGATCGCCTGGAAGTCTGGACGCTCAACGGAGACGAAGTCTCGAAACAATTCACGTGGACGCCATACGATTTCGAGACCGGCGGGAACAGGGATGTCACATGGGTCGAATTCCTCGACAAAGATAAGCTGGCAACTTGTAACAGCCTTGGAAAGCTCATTTTCTGGAAGTTTCCCGACATTAAACCGTTGGCGGTCTTCGAGACCGGTGCACGGACGGTCCCGGCACTTGGTCACGACAGAAAGATGTTGGCCTACAGTGTCGGAAACGCGATTGGCGTGCTCGACATCGCGAAGCAAAAAGTTCTCGCACAACAGGCAGTCTCGTCCAGCCCGGTTGAAATCAACCTGGAATTCAGCCCGTCGGGAAAACTGTTGGCGGGTGTTTCCCAGGGCAAGTTACTTGTCTGGGATCTGGTTTCGGGAAAACTTCAAAAGACCATTTCGTGTGACGGCCTGAATTCGACGGGTGGCGTCGTGTTTATTGACGAGGATTTCGTTCTGGTCGGGAATTCCAACGTCATCGATCTTCAGAACGAAGTAAAACTGTGGACGTATTCCGGTGCCGAGCACGTTCGGTCGCTGAACGGCACCGTGTTTTTCGCTGTTTCCCACGGAACCGATCGGAACGGGGCGTTGATTACGGCCCAACTTCCTCATTCAAATGCCAGGGATCTGCTGGAACGAGCGCTGAAAGATCCGGTTGATTTCGTTCTGAAACCCGGTGCCACGATCCGGATCGACGTAAGCGGAATCGCGGACGCATCACAGCGGGAACGAGTCACACAGGGACTCACCAAACAACTTGCTGCAAATCGATGGACCGTAGACCCCAACGGGACACTCGAAGCGGTCGCAACGGTTGAAGGCCCCAAGGAAACGAGGGTCAGTTTCAGGCAACGCGGCGACTACAAATTCAAGGAGTACACCGTGCGGATCAAACTCGTTTCCGGGAAACAGGCGATTTGGGAGGCGGCGAGAAATAACTCTCCGAATTTCGTTCAACTGAAATCGGGCGAGTCGATGGAAGACTATCTGCGAGGGCAAGAAAAACCTTCGTACGAATTCTTTGAACATGTGGTGTTTCCAATGTATTTGATGAAACCTGCCAGCGGGACACCACCTGGAAATTCTGTGACGATCGGAACTTCACGAGTGACCGTCGACGGCATTCAATGACCTGTTCGATTCGTGGAGATCGTGACAATGCGATCCGTTTTGCAGTTCGCAAGTTTGATTGGGACATCGAAAATGAAGCGATTTTTTCTGCTGTTGATCGGGACGGGATTCCTGGCGTCGTCATTGGCCCTGGCCAACGACGAATTTCGAATGTGGGGCGATGCGAAGGGAAAGAACAAGATCAAGGCGAAGTTCGTCAAACTCGAAGACAACGTCGTCACGCTCGAAAATGAGGACGGCGACGAAATTGAAGTCGAACTGAAGAAACTCAGTCCCGCTGACCAGAAATTTGCTGCAGAAGCAGCGAAAGAGGGCGGCGATAATCCGTTCAAGCCTAAGTCCGACGATCCTTTCAAACCCAAACCGAAAACCGATAAGCCATCAGCCGCTTCCAAAGACAACCCGTCGGGTGTCAAAGAGACGCAAGCGGGTTCCGAAAAGTTTCGGGAGTTGAGTGTCGATTGTTCGTCGGCAGAGCAGCTTCTTCTCGGTGCGTCGTCAGACACGTGGCAAATTGAAATACCAAAAGCAGACGCCCCGCCAGCAGCATCAAAGCCAAGACCGACTGCGATTGCGCCCGGAACGGAAATGCACGAAACGCTTGTCGGGATGGCGATCAATCGCGGAAGTACCGCAAAAATCGCCGTCGTCGGTTTTTCAATCGACAAGCAGGGTAATAATGATGCAAAATCGCGTGTGGTGCTTTGTGACCTGAGTACCGGAAAATCGGGCACACCCGCTGTGGGGCCGGGGAAGATGGTTCCGATCGCCCTTCACGACGACGGTCGGCAGATTCTGATGCGCCGCGACGAATGGGGCGGTGGTTTGCATGATCGCCTGGAAGTCTGGGTCCCCAAAGGCAAGAACGTCGCCCGATTGTTTTCATGGAAACCCTACGACACCGACAACGGACGAGGTCGCGATGTTGTGTGGGCAGAATTCATCGACAAGGATAAACTTGTCACTTGCAGCAACGGTGGAAAAGTCGTTCTTTGGAACTTTCCGGACATCGAACCGGTCTTCCAGTTTGATATTTCTGATCGTACGGTGCCGGCGCTGAGTCACAATCGCAAATGGCTGGCCTATTTTGCGGGTAACGACATCGGTGTATTTGATCTCGAGAAACGTGAGGTCATCGCACAACGGGGCGCACCCGCCAAAATGCATGCGTCTCACATGGCATTCAGTCCGTCATCGGCCCGGCTTGCCTGTCTGACACAAGATGGGCTGAATGTTTGGAATGTCGAGACGGGAAAGGTCGACTTCGACATCCCGCTGACGTTCCATCAAACCGGCTGGCTCATCGATTACCCTGATGACAATTACGTCCTTGTCGGAAATCATTTGCTCATCGATATCGAAAATCAGTTGAATCTTTGGTCTTATGACGGTGCCAGCCAGGTTCGGTCGGCAGGTGGGCTGACTTACTTTGCTGTTGTTGACGGCTTCAAAAAACCAGGTGCGATTGTACCAACAGTCCTTCCCCATGCGGGTGCGAAAGATGTTGTGAAAAAGGCACTGAACGATCCTGAGTTTTGTGTCCTGAGACCAGGGACAAAGGTCCGGATCGATGTCAGCGGAATCCAGGATGCCGCGCAACGCGACCGCGTTTCCCAGGGACTGAAATTGAATCTGGAGGGAATTGATTGCCAAGGCGGAGCCCAGGGAGCGATCGATCTGGTGGCGTCGGTCGAGGGCCCTAAGGCGATCAAAGTCAGCTATATCGGCGTCGGGGAATTCAATTTCAACCAGTCAACGGTGAAGGTCCGTTTTGTTTATCAGAACCGAACCGTTTGGGAGTCGATGGCATCGAACACGCCTGGATTCGTTCATCTCCCTCCCGGTGAGAACATGGAAGGCTATCTGCGAAAAAGTGAGACGCCGTATTATGACTTTTTCAAGACCGTCCAACTTCCGAAATATCTCGTCAAACCCAACGCGGCCCGGAACCAGGCAACAGGTCAGCCTCTGCAGCCCGGGGGTTCGGTCTCGCTCGGCACTTCCCGAATTACAGCCGCGGGACTCCGGTGAGTCGGAAATCGGGGGCGTATTCCGAATTCGTCGGGATCACATTGTGAGCGAACGAGGGGTCTACTTTCCTTTGCCAAGGAACGTGCGGATCGATTCGTAGATTGCGTCCTTGTTTTTGATGTGCGACAGGATCAGGTTTTCGTAATTGCCCGCGACTTTCTTCAATTCACGAATGTAGTCGCCCGAGCCATACGGACTTTCGACCTGGCCGTAACAGACAAGATTGCAAACCGGCAGAAAATCTTCCTGAAGTGTTTTCAGGCAACTGGTGTTGTCCTCGCCCAAATTGTCGCCGTCTGAAAACTGGAAGATGTAGATGTTCCAGTCGGCGGGGGGGAAATCGCGTTCGATGATCTTTCTGGACTCGGTATACGCCGACGAAATGCGAGTTCCGCCACTCTCGCGAACCCGATAGAACGTGTCTTCATCAACCTCGTGTGCCACTGCATCATGAACGACGTACCGCCGCTGCAGTCCGTCGTATTGGCTTTTCAGCCACGTGTCGATCCAGAAAGCCTCGGTACGAACAATGACTTTCTGATCGTCGGTCATCGACCCCGACACATCCATGATATAAATGACAGCCGCGTTTGCCTGCGGTAACGGGACTTCCGTCCAGGACCTGAATCGTTCGTCTTCGCGTGTCGGAACGACAATCGGTGCAGTGGGATTGTATTCGCTCGACGAGATCAATCGGCGCAGCGCCCGTTTGTAGGTTCGTTTGAAGTGTCGCAACGAATCGGGACCGGTTTGCCGGATGCTGTTGTATTTCGTCTTGATCGCCCTGATGGTGTCCTGCCCCTTGGGCTTGATCGCCGGAAGCTGCAATTCATCGCCCAACATTTGTGCCAGTTCTTCGATTGTCAGTTCCGCTTCGCGGATGTGCTTGCCCGCCTGATCCCCTGGCATCCCTTTGCCGTCGCCGTCGTCGTCGCCCTGGCCGATCGGTTGTCCGGCTTCCCCTTCTCCCTGGCCGACGCCACCTGAACCTTTTTGACCGTGCCGGAAATGGGGAATCTCGATATTCGGGACGGGAATGCTGACCGTTTCGCGACCTTTACGGCCCAGGACCTCACCATGCGTGATGTATTTTTTCAGACCCTGCCGGACCTTGCCCCGCACGATCTCTTTGAATCGCTGGTTGTCGCGGTCGATGGATCGGGTCATGGCAGACGCTTCCTGTGGTTTCGCCGCGACGACCACTGCCGCGACAACAAATTCAAAACTGCCGGGCAAATCCGGGTCAGGCCTTGTTGCCCAATCGAAATACGGGTGGATGTACCGTCGCCGAAGAACGTCCGGTACACATCACCTTCACGTCAAAGTGTCAAAAGGTTTCGGGTCAGGCAGTCTTCGTCAATCGCGTTTTGCGTCTCCCCGAGCGAAGATGCTGGCGACATATTGCAAAACGTCGGTTGCCGATTCGTCGTTGTAGCCGAAGTTCTTGATCAGGCGACCTTTGACGACGTCGATTTTTTCCTGAGTGTCCTTGTCGACCACGTTCGACACCAGACTGGTCAGCTTGATTGTGTCCTTCTGATCCTCGAACAATTTCATTTCGAGCGCCTTGTGCAGCCGTTCGTTCGTCTTGTAGTCGAACTTCTTGCCATCCAGCGACAGGGCTCCGATATAGTTCATGATTTCACGACGGAAATCGTCTTTGCGCGTTTCAGGAATATCGATCCGCTCTTCAATCGCGCGCATCAGCCGTTCGTCAGGTTGTTCATCCTGGCCGGTGAATTTGTTACGAACCTTTTCACGTTGCGTGTAGGCTTTCACGTTATCGATATAATTCGAACACAGTCGCATCAGAGCCTCTTCGTCGGCAGCGATCGCACGTTGTACTTCGTTCTTGACCGCGTCGGTGTATTCGTCCTTGACGACCGAAATCAAACGGCGGTAACCCTCGCGCGTCTCTTCGTTCGGAATCAGCGAATGGTGTTTCAGTCCGTTTTCCAGTTCATTCAGGACCATAAACGGGTTGATACACGTTGCTTCGGTGTTGTTGACCAACGCGTTCGAAATCTTGTCCTGAACGTACCGGGGTGAAATCCCCTGCAGGCCTTCGTGACGGGCTTCTTTCCGCAGTTGCTCGATGTTTTCCGTCGTGAAACCTGGCAGCGTCTTGCCGTTGTAGAGCTTCATCTTTTGTAAGACGGTCAGGCCGTGATGCTTGGGTTCTTCGAGTCGCGTCAGGACGGCCCAGGTCGCGGCGACTTCCAGCGTATGCGGTGCAATATGCTTGCCGCGAACCCGCCGATCGTTGTAGTCCTTTTCGTAAATACGAAGTTCGTGGCCGAGTTTAGTGACGTACGGAATGTCGATTTTTACCGTACGGTCGCGCAACGCCTCCATGAATTCGTTCGATTGCAGCTTACGGAATTCGGGTTCGTTCGTGTGTCCGAGGATGACAGTGTCGATATCCGTTTGAGCGAACTTTTTCGGCTTGATCTTGTGCTCCTGGGAGGCGCCCAGCAAGTCGTACAGGAACGCGACATCGAGTTTCAGAACTTCGATGAATTCGATCATCCCCCGGTTCGCAACATTGAATTCACCGTCGAAATTGAATGCTCGAGGATCCGATTCGGAACCGAATTCGGCAATCTTGCGATAGTTGATATCACCCGTCAGTTCGGTGCTGTCCTGGTTCTTTTCGTCTTTGGGCTGGAACGTCCCGATCCCGATGCGGTCCTGTTCAGACAGGAAGAATCGCCGGACGACGATCCCTTGCAGGACTTTGGTCCAGTCACCATCACACTTTTCCAGTCGCTGTTTGAACAGAAACCGGCTGAGCGGACAAACATCGCCGTTGATTTCGACGGTGAATTGCTTATTCCGGTCGCGGCCTTCGTTCAACGACGCGCAGACTTCCTCGCGATGAGCTTGCGGAATCAGTTGCAGGGGTTCACTGTTCATCGGGTCCCAGGTGATCGACCCGTCATCTTCTTTCCAGCCAAATGAATAGAGGGCTCCTTCCGGCTTGCGGCTGTAGCGCTGCAGTCCTTTTTTCAGAAGTCGAGCGATCGTACTCTTGGAACTTCCCACCGGGCCGTGCAGCAGCAGCACACGCCGCTCGCTGCCGTATTTGAGTGCTGCCGAGCGAAAGACGTTGACCAGTTGCGTCAGCGGCTCGGTCAGCCCGAAAATCGCGTCCTCGCCACCCGTATCAGGATCGTCAAAGAATTTATAGCGCAACAATCCGTCGCGGCGACCTTCGTCGACGGGATAGGTACCGTACGTCATGATCATATCGTACATTCGCTGGTGCGCAGAACGCGTCACCTCGGGTGTTGTACGTACGAGATCAAGGTATTCGTCGAATGACCCTTGCCAGTTTTCGTGTCGGTACGCGT
The DNA here is from genome assembly GCA_025353525.1 of Schlesneria sp. Classification (GTDB taxonomy): domain Bacteria; phylum Planctomycetota; class Planctomycetia; order Planctomycetales; family Planctomycetaceae; genus Schlesneria. The sequence goes on from JANXOO010000152.1 coordinate 11,069, forward strand.
CGGCGTTCTGACGGGCTGAAAACTGCTGAAGCAAACTGAGTCCGGTACCCATGTGACCAATCCTTGTGACGAATTTCGATCGCGAAATCCGCCGTGCGCAGTTGCGCGCGATTCCGATTCGCGTTCGCGACCGGATTGCCATCTGCCGTACGTAGCGCGATCGATTCGACGCACCCGTTGCGAGCCTTCAGACGGCCGCCCTGTCCTTGCAATGCAGAAAGTGGTAAAGAACAGACCTCGACAGATATTTTGAATTATCACAGTCAGGGCGGTTCCGGCAAGGCCAAAGTTCGAGTCAGAGTGTTTCTTTAAGTATCAGGAGCTTCGGTTTCATGAATTGGCGTAACGTCGTTCTGATATTTCGGCGAGAAGTACTGGATCAATTGCGAGATCGTCGGACACTGTTCATGGTGGCGGTTTTACCGATGCTTCTTTATCCCCTGCTGGGGATCGGAACGGCTCAAATGACGACGATGTTTGCGGAACTGCCGCGAACAGTCGTCATTCTCGGTGCTGCTCAACTGCCGACAAAACCGCTGCTGAACGGAAGCCGTTTTTCAGCAGAATGGTTCCATTCGGCACCCGATTCCGAAAAGCTGAACGTTGTGACCGACCTCGGATCGGAAACCCAAATCGATGCCGAATCAAAATCGCAGACATCAGAAACACCCGCTGCCACTCGCGATCACGAGATGATCCAGTCGCGACTTGTTGCCAATGCCAGGCAACTGCGCGAAGGAATTATCGAACGGCAATCGATCGAATCAGGCATTGCAGCGGCCCGAAGCAATACCCAACCTGTTGATGTTGCGGCGCTCGAGAAACAGCGCGATCGACTGAGTGGCGAATTGACGACATTATTCGATCGCAGCGGAATTCAGGTACTGGTCAGCGTTCCCCGTGACTTTGGCCGAAATCTGATGCAGCGGCAATCGGAACTCGCACAACGAACGCCGGCTGCGGACGTGTCGACCGACTATGCTCGACCCGTCATTATTCACAACAGTGCCGACGAAAAATCAGAAATCGCTTATCGGCGAGTGCGGGATGTCCTGTCGGTCTGGGAACGCTCGATCCTGAAAGAGCAGCTTCGGGAGAGTCAGCTTCCCGAGACATTGATGTCTCCGGTGAATGCCGGAGAAATCGATCTTGCCGAAAAGAATCAGATTTCGGCCAATGTCTGGGCCAAGATATTTCCCGCACTGCTCGTCATCATGACACTGACGGGGGCGTTCTATCCGGCAGTCGATTTGTGCGCGGGTGAGAAGGAACGCGGCACGATGGAGACGCTGTTGATCTGTCCTGCAAAACGGTCCGAGATTGTATTGGGAAAGTTTTTGACGGTCCTCGTCTTCAGTATGTCGACCGCGATCCTGAATCTGTCGAGTGTCGGGATGACTGGCAAATACATGGCGTCGCTCGCGATGGGCGGGAGCTCGCGGCTCGGCGATCTCTCGCTGCCACCACTGTCTTCGCTGGTGTGGGTGGTCGTGATCCTTGTTCCTCTGGCAACGCTTTTCAGTGCGCTGTGCCTTGCTATCGCCACGTTTGCTCGCAGCAGCAAGGAAGGCCAGTACTATCTGACTCCGCTCTTGATGGTGACGTTGGGGCTGACGATGTTCTGTCTGTCTCCGGGGAATGAAATGCACCCGTTTTACAGTGTGATGCCTGTCATCGGGCCCGGATTGCTGTTGAAGGGTTTACTCAAGGCGAACGGACCTGACACAGCGATGTATGTCTATGCCATTCCGGTATTGATGACGTCGATCGGTTACAGTTTGCTCGCGCTGTGGTGGGCGATCGAACAGTTCGGCAGCGAAGACGTACTGTTCCGCGAGTCCGAACGGTTCGATCTGAGACTTTGGGTCAAGCACCTGCTTCGCGAAAAAGAACCGGTGCCAACGTTCGCCGAAGCGGGCTTTTGTTTTTTGATGATCGTCCTGCTGCAGTTTGCGTCGTGGAAGATGTTCCAGATGGCGATTCAGGGTACTCCCAGGGACGAACAGGGTCTGGTCCAGATCCGGATCCTGGTGATCCAGCAGATCACGCTGATCGCCATGCCCGCTTTGATGATGGGGATACTGCTCACCACAAGCCTGCGTCGCACGTTTTCGCTTCGTTGGCCGGGATTCGATCGACTCGTGTTTGCGTTATTACTGCCGTTTGCCCTCCATCCGTTGTCACTGGAACTCCTGGTCAGTTTGCAGTGGTTCTTTCCACCTTTACCAGCTGGAATCGCCGAGACGATGGGGCAACTGAAAACTGTCCGCGTCGAACTCGTTATTGCGGCGTTCGCATTAACACCTGCGATCTGCGAAGAAATCGCTTTTCGAGGCTTCCTGCTGTCCGGATTTCGCCGAAAGGGGCGTATCCGATTTGCGATTCTGTTGTCGAGTTGTGCCTTCGGGATCATTCATATGATTCCGCATCAGGTCTTCAATGCAACGCTGCTCGGTTTGATTCTCGGGTCGATGTGCGTTCGAAGTCACAGTTTGCTGCCCGGGATCGCATTCCACTTCGTCTACAATTCGCTCGGCATCTTGCACGATCGCTTCGGCGACCAAATTCCAACTGAGGGAACCTGGGGATTCCTGTTCAGGATTGAGGACCACTCTTTGCGATATCAATCGGGATTGCTGGTACTGCTGGCCGTCGTGTCGATTGGCCTGCTGTACGGCTTGTTGCGTCCATCGACACAGAAGGAAGAGTTTTTGACGAGTGTGGAGCCCGTCTGAAGTGTCTGTCGTGCTGAAAACGGGGACTGGCACCAGGAAGACTTTGAGCCATTCCCCGTTTTGAAACCGGTCAATTTTCTACTACCCGTCGCCTTCAAAGCCTTCACGAGCAACTGGTCTCCCCGAAAATCCCGGTTTCGGCTATTTCTACCGGTGCTCGAATCATTCGGGCATTATTTCACGCCGATTCCCTGTCGAGACTATTGTGTCTGCTGCATCGCCCCACATTGTTCCCGCTGTTGAGCGTTCGACACCGATCCACTGGATCGGTCGAACCGCGATCGACTTTGTTGTGGCTGTCGGCGACCTGGTCACTTTTGCCTGCGTGTTGTTTGGCTGGCTGGTTGTCCGTATTCCGCGCGGCCGAGTTCTATGGCCGATTTTGTATCAGGTCGGCGTTCAAAGCGTCCCGGTCGTATGTGTGACGGGGTTGTTTATTGGCATGGTCCTGGCCGTACAAACGTACGATACCTTGAGCCAACTCCATTTCCAGAGTCACATCGGTTCCGTGGTCAACGGATCGCTTGTCAAGGAATTGGGTCCGGTACTCGCTGCGGTGATGCTGGCCGGACGCGTTGGCAGCGCGATCGCGGCTGAGATCGGCACCATGAAAGTGACCGAACAGATCGATGCGTTACGTGCGCTCGGTGCCGATCCCGTCGCGTATCTGGTCGTCCCGAGGTTTCTCGCCTGCTTTTTGATGATTCCGGCACTGACGATGCTGGCAGAAGGAGTAGGAATCTTCGGTGGCTGGTTCGTTTCAACTCAGGTCTTCGGGATCAGCAGCCACCTTTTCTGGACATTTTCCGACCGGTTTGTGTCCGGGTTCGACGTGATTGCAAGCGTTTTGAAGAGTATGAGTTTTGGTGCGGCGATTGCCGTTGTCGCGTGCCATCGTGGTTTCCATTGCGGTTCGGGGGCAGAAGGTGTCGGACGAGCGGCGACCGAATCGTTCGTCGTGTCGTTCATTGTCATTCTGGCTTTGGACCTGGTGCTGGCGCTGTTGACGATGCAAGTCATGAAACTGCTGTCAGTGATGGGGATTGCCGTGATTTAGTATTTCGACAGATGTTTCGGTGTTTTGATCGATGTCGTCGCAAGGTGGAATTGAACGAGCGACGATGCGATCCGTCCCTGCAAGATTGAATGATGAACCAGACGATTGCACCAATGCTGCCGCCAACGACGACTACCGCCTCTGCGGAATCGGTTGCGATCGGGTTGTCACGCGCATCCCGGTCGTTCGGTGGCCAGGCCGTTCTTCGCGATATTTCGATCGACGTTCGCCGGGGTGAAACGCTGGTCCTGATTGGAGAGAGCGGGTGCGGGAAGAGTGTTACAACGAAGTTGCTCGCAGGATTGCTCGAACCGACCTCGGGTCGCGTGCTGTGGGACAGACGACCGGTTGTCGACCGTACTGCCGGCGAATTGCAACGCGACCGGTTGCGGTTCGGCTATCTGTTTCAGGGAGCGGCGTTGTTTGACAGTATGAATGTCTTCGAGAATATCGCTTTCGGGCTGCGAGAAAACGGGACTGAGACGGAATCCGCGATCCGGTCGATCGTTTGCGAACGACTTCGCGAAGTGGGCCTCCCTGAATCTGTCGGTTCCAAAAAACCGGGCGACCTGTCCGGCGGCATGAAGAAGCGGGTCGGACTGGCGCGCGCCCTTGCAATGTCGCCGGATATCGTGTTTTACGACGAACCTACAACGGGACTTGATCCCGTCATGAGCGGCGTGATTGACGAATTGATTGTTCGGACTCAACAGCGGCGGCAAGTGACAAGTGTCGTGGTGACTCATGATATGACGACGGTCCGCCGCGTGGCCGATCGCGTTGTCATGCTCTATCCACTGTCGAGGCTGAACCCCGATGAACCACAGATAGTGTTTGAAGGGACGAGCGACGAGGCATTCGACAGCGACGATCCTCGCGTCGCACAATTCGTCCGGGGCGAAGCAGGCTCGCGCATGATGGAATGAGTCCCCTGGTTTTATGCGAATCGGGTTAGATGAGGCGAATCGAGGGTTGGGAAGGGAAACAATGGCCACGGAACGGCAGCTTCAATTTCGCGTCGGATTGCTGGTACTTGTCGCCACTTCGGTGTGCGCGGGTCTGATCTTCCGGTTTGGCGATGTGCGATACGTTTGGACGAAGCGGTACGCCGTGACAATTGAACTCGACAATGGAGCGGGTCTTTATCCGTCGGCTCCGGTTCAACTGAGCGGTCTTGTGATCGGGTCGGTGCGAACGGTCGGACTGAATCCGGTCGGCGGAGTCAACGTCATCATCGATATTGAAGAAGGAATTCGTCTTCCGATCGACAGCCGGGCACTGGTTTCGCGTTCGCTGTTGGGCGAGACGGCCGTCGAATTCATGCGGGGTCGCAAGTCCGATTTTTTGGCTCCCGGAGGTCGAGTGCGAGGTGTCTCCGCACCCGATCCGCTGGTGATGTTGCAAAGGCTGGAATCGCGTACGCTGGATGCATTAAGTGAATTCGGTGAAACCAGTCAGGAATGGCGCGAGCTGGCTGCCAACCTTAATAAACTGATGGATACGAAGCAGGGCAAACTGGATCAGGTTGTCGAACGGACGGCCGAATCGCTGCACCAGTTCTCGATCACCATGAAAAATGCCAATCAGATGATCTCCACGGCGAATCAATTTGTATCAGACCCTGCGACACAGCAGGCCATGTCAGAAACTTTGGCGGCGCTGCCAAAACTGGTCAGTTCGACAAGGTCGACGATTGAGGAAACTCGCAAAACGGTGGCAGCGTCGCGGGATGTACTGGACGGGATGAATCGCAATCTTGTCAACATGTCACAAGTGACGGAACCGCTCGGTAAACGGGGCGAGCAAATGGTGGCCAGGTTCGACAGCAGCATGACAAAGATCGATCAGTTATTGACCGAACTGAACACGTTTGCCAAAACCGTCAATCAGAAAGAGGGTTCGATCCACAAATTCGTTTCCGATCCGTCACTGTATGACCAACTGGTCCGATCATCTGAATCGATGAGTATTCTGATGAAGCATCTCGATCCGATCATACGGGATCTTCGCGAATTCAGCGACAAGGTGGCCCGGAATCCGGAACTGCTGGGTATCGGCGGCGTCGTGCGTCCAGGGAACGGCTTGAAGGACGAGGAGCGCCGACCGGGTAAAGCGAGCGGATCGCAAAAGCCACTGGCGCGTGGCAACAATTAATTCGAAGTCAGGGAAGACAGGATGCTCAACCAGACGCCGACATCGGCGATGTATCGCAAGGCCGGGTGGCTGACATGGCTGGCATTGACGGCGGTGATTACCGCTGTCGTCATTTATTCGATTGCCGTCAATCAGGAGCGATCGGTCACCCCGGCCTATCGTTCAGCGGTTGGTCACTGGTTTTCCGGTCAACCTCTTTACAACATGCAGGGGCACGGATTTCTGTACCTTCCGCAGGCGGCACTGGTATTCGCGCCGTTTGCGATCTTGCCACACAGTCTTTGCGAAATTCTCTGGCGTTGGACGATTATCGGCGTTCTGGCAGCAAGTGTCGCGAAGTTGACTCGCAGCCTGAACGGGGACGGACGCTGGTTCTTTGCAATCTCGGCTGCATCGACGGTTTTGGCGTGGGGCTGCGCCAGGAACGGCCAGTCGACACTGTTGATTACCGGGATGATGATTTTCGCGGCACTCGATCTCGGCGAATCACGCTGGTGGCGCGCGACGGTACTGCTGGCTTTGGCATTCGCATTCAAACCGCTCGCCATCGTGATGATTTTGCTCGCCGCCGCCGTGTATCCGCAGATGTCGTGGAGATTGGCGATCGGACTGTTACTCGTTGTTGTCGCACCCTTCGCGACGCAGCGGCCTGATTACGTGATCTCGCAGTTTCAGGATTGTATCCGGAACTTGCAGATCACGTTTCAAGTGGGTGAGTCAGAGCCGTGGGCCCAATTCTTCGGAATGTTGCAAGCGGCCGGGATCGATTTGCCCGGCATTGTTCGTACTCCGATCCGGTTGGTGGCTGCAGCGGCAACGCTGTATGCCTGCTGGCGTGCCTCGCGGACACTGTCTCCGCAACGGAGCGCTTTGTACCTGTTCTCGCTGGGCGCCTGTTACGTGATGTTGTTCAATTCGAGGACCGAAGGCAACACCTACACGATGGTCGGCCCGGTGTATGGTCTGCTGATCGCCGAGGCCGCCTTTCGGCTGAAGCGACAAACGTCGACAAACTGGCTGATTGCAGCGGTCGTACTGAGCGTTTTGAATTACGAGCTGGCGATTCTGATCACACCGAGACCGACCGCAGTCTGGATCTGCCCATTGGTTTGCGTCGGAGTCAGCGTTTATCTGGTGCGACGTCTGATCGAAGAAATGAACGACGCACGATCCGGTGATCATCGTGAGATCAGCGACAGCCTGTCATCGGATACGGTCACAGAGCGAACTGCGGCGGCGTAAGAAACGCAGGGACTTGTCAAAAGCCGATTGCATGAGTTACCAAATTCACTGGCGACGATGCGTTTGCCAAAAAGAAATCCGCGTTCCAGCGATCCCGGCATATTCAGAATTCGCCACGCTCGATCTCGCAGGCGGTGAATTCTGGTATCCAAAGGATCGGGTGGATTAAAGTCTTGTTGCTTTTGAATCCGGACGGGTGCGACAGGTAATTTGGCAGTGGTCCCAAAACGTGTCACGGGGAAAAGTACCAAAGGTAAATTCCATGATTGAACGAGTCCTGCTGAATACGAAACTGATG
>JANXOO010000177.1 GCA_025353525.1 Schlesneria sp.
CTGGCGATTGACGGAGTCATTCGGGAAGTGATTGAAGCGGCAGAAGGGGGAATTGCAGTGCCGCCGGGTAACCCCCAGGCGATCGCCGATGCCGTTCGCTCGCTCTGTTCGAATCGCATACGAGGCGAACAGATGGGACGCGACGGGCGCGAGTACGTCATCAAATTCTTCGATCGAAACCAGCAGGCGAAACAATTCGGTGAACTGATTCATCAGGTTGGAATGCATAAGGCCGCATGAGATGTCACAAAACTTCTATCGTCGAATCGGGAAGCGTCTGGTGGATCTGGCGATCGCCATCCCCGCGCTGATCGTGTTGAGTCCCATCCTGGCGGTCACAGCGTTTTTGGTGCGCATTCGACTTGGCTCACCGGTCCTGTTTCGTCAGGAACGGCCTGGCTACAAAGGTCGGCGATTTCGAATCTGCAAGTTCCGAACGATGACCGACCGATACAGTCCGAACGGAGAACTGTTGCACGACGATTTGCGGCTGAATTCGTTCGGGAAATTCCTGCGAGCCAGCAGCCTGGACGAACTTCCGGAACTCTGGAACGTGATTGTCGGTGAGATGAGTCTGGTCGGGCCGCGACCTCTGCGGATGGAATACCTGCAACTCTATTCCGCCGAACAATCGACTCGCCATGATGTCATGCCCGGCATTTCCGGCTGGGCTCAGGTCAACGGCCGCAACTCCGTCGACTGGGACGAACGGCTAAAAATGGACGTGTGGTACACCCGGAACATCAGCTTTCGCCTGGACCTCTGGATTCTGTGGAAAACGATTTCCGCTGTATTCGGACGTCAGGGGATCTCTGCCGAAGGCTGCAGCACGATGCCGGGTTTTGAGGGAACGCAGCAAAAGATTGCTTCCTGAGTCCTGAAAACCGAAGCCGAAGTACCAATCGCAGCGGATGAAACAAGAGATCAACGATGACAAGATCAACGATTCCGATGCATGTTAACGATCAAACACTCGCGATCGACGGTGGCCTGCCTGTTCGATCGGGCGCCATGTCTCCATGGCCCTTTTTTGACGACGAATTGATCGAGGCTTCATCGAGAGTTCTGCGATCAAATAACGTCAACTACTGGACGGGGACCGAATGCAAGTCGTTCGAGCGCGAGTACGCTGACACAATCGGTTCGAAACATGCCATCGCTCTCGCCAATGGAACCGTGGCACTGGAACTGGCATTGTACGGTTTGGGCATCGGTGCCGGTGACGAAGTGATCGTACCGAGTCGCACATTTATTGCATCGGCGAGCTGCGCCGTAATGTGTGGTGCCAAACCTGTCGTGGCCGACGTCGACCGTGACAGCCAGTCGTTGACCGCCGAAACAATACAGGCCGTCTTGACCCCAAACACGAAGGCGATCGTTGCCGTTCACCTCGCTGGCTGGCCCTGCGACATGGATCCGATTCTGGAACTCGCCCGGCGACGGGGAATCAAAGTCATCGAGGATTGTGCTCAGTCGCATCACGCAATGTACAAGGGGCGACACGTCGGTTCCATCGGAGACGTCGGCGCGTTCTCTTTCTGTCAGGACAAGATCATGACGACCGGTGGCGAAGGGGGGCTGTTGACCACCAACGATTCAGAATTATGGGAAAAATGCTGGAGCATGAAGGACCATGGCAAAAGCAGGCAAGCGACACAGCAACCTCATCCGCCGCATCAATTCCGCTGGTTGCATCACAGATTTGGAACCAACTGGCGACTGACAGAAATGCAGGCAGCGATCGGGCGAGTCATGCTGGGACGATTGCCCGACTGGGTCGCCACACGCCGCCGCAATGCCGCAGCGTTGACTGCATCGTTGTCCTCGATTCGCGGACTTCGAATTCCTGCGACACCCCCTGACGTGTCGCACAGTTTCTACAAGTTTTATGCATTCGTTCAACCTGAATGGCTCGACGCGGGCTGGACCCGCGACCGTATTGTTCAGTGCCTGCAAGCCGAAGGAATTCCGTGCGGACCTGGTTCATGTAGCGAAATTTACCTGGAACAGGCTTTCGATCGACCCGGATTCAGGCCGACCGGGCGATTGACGGTGGCCCGGGAACTTGGTGAAACAAGCCTGATGTTCATGGTCCACCCGACGCTTACCGCAATGGAAATTGGCGAGACCGCTCGGGCAATCGTGAAGGTCATGAGTGCAGCGACGCGATCCCGCCATTGGGGCATCGCACAACCGCAAACGTGCAAGAAAGCGGCCTGACGAAATGCGCCCAAACAATTTCGATCTCATTCGTCTGATGGCTGCATGGCAGGTGGTGTATTGCCACACGTGTACTCATCTGGAATTGAAATCGGGAATCGGAAATCCGACGCTGGAGTACTTCGTTCACTGGTTTCAGGGAGTGCCCGTCTTCTTCACGATCAGCGGCTTTCTGATTTCACGCGCGTGGGAACGGACGAATCATTGGCACGACTATGCCGTCCGACGCGGATTACGAATCTATCCGGCGTTGTGGGTTCAATTGGTCGTTGGAATTCTTTTGGCGGCATCGTTTGGTGCGATCACGTCAGACATCGCCACCAGCCGATCGTTCGCGATGTGGGTTGTCGGTCAATCGACGTTTTTTCAATTTTACAACCCTGAATTTTTGCGAGGATTCGGCAAAGGGGCTCTCAACGGAAGCCTGTGGACAATTCCTGTTGAACTCGGTTTTTACATCTCGTTGCCGCTGATCTATCGGACATTCATCGATCGGGTTCGATGCAAACAGGCGAACCTTGGTCTGATGCTGCTAACGCTGTTATCGTTTGCCTGGTGGTTTCATCTCGCACACCTGTCGCTTCCCCACAGCAATTGGGTCAAACTGCAAGGAGTGACCCCACTACCGCACCTTTACATGTTTTTGCTCGGCGTTCTGGCACAGCGGAACATCGAACGATTACTGCCAATTCTGGAAAATCGGGCGATGTTATGGCTGGCTTCTTTCAGCGCATTCATGCTGGCCTTTAATCCCTGGGGTCGCGAGGCCCTTTCTGCATCGGTGATTTCAGTCTTCGCAGGTCGACTTCTGCTGGCGATGACCGTACTGTCGTTCGCGTTTTCATGGCGATCGCTCAGCGAAAGGCTGTTACGCGGCAACGACATTTCGTACGGAGTCTATTTGTATCACGGACTCGCGATCAACGCGTTGGTCGAAGCAGGTTGGACGGGTCGAACATGGCATTTCGGATTGGTCGCGCTGGTCACTGTCGTTCTCGCAGAAATCTCATGGCGATTGATCGAACGGCCTGTCTTGTTAATGTCGAACAAGTCGCCGGTTCGGAATTTGAAATCGAATTTGACGACCCTGGCAATTGAGTGTTTGGATCACAGACATCGAGCGGCCTGAATTTCGGACAGCACCTGGCTGGCGGGCAGTGATTCAAACTTCGCGGAAGAAAACAGATCCGGTATGAAGAACCCCTTTGATCCTGGTTATTTTTCCGAAACGGAGTTGCAGTCGGTCGGCTTCAGAGCGATTGGAAAGAACGTCCGGATTTCCAAGGCATGTACGATCATCGGCCTGCCGAATATCGAAATCGGAAACAACGTTCGGATTGATGCGTACTGCTCACTGATCGCAGCTGGAGCAGGAATCCTGCACATTGGCTCGTTCATTCACATCGGCGGATACAGTCTGCTTTCGGCCGGTGAAGGGATTACGATGCAGGATTTTTCAGGACTGTCACAGGGAGTCCTGATTTACAGTCGCAGCGACGACTATTCGGGCAAGCATCTGGCCGGACCAATGATTCCGGCGAAGTACACAGGAGTAACCGGCGGGCCAGTGACACTCAAACGACACGTGATGATCGGTGCAGGATCGGTGGTTCTCCCCAACGTCACGATCGAAGAAGGTACCGCCGTCGGCGCACTGTCGCTCGTCGCCAGATCCCTGGATGGCTGGGGCGTGTACTCGGGTTGCCCTGCCAGAAAGCTGATGGATCGGTCAAAAGATTTGCTGAAACTCGAAACAGAAATGCTGCGAGAACTGGAAGCCAACGGTGGAACGCTGCAGGAGTGACTCCCGTCGCCACCCCGTCGTTGACGGAATAATCGTTATGATCGTCGAACTTTGACATTTGAGGGAAAGATCCGCTCAAATCGGCTGGCGCGGTGGAATTACTCAAGCCGATCTTGCGACCGATTGGTCAGCGGAATTACGATACTGTATGGATCCTCATACAAACCCCATTCACTGTTTCCGGGAACGTTCGCCGTGACAAAAACCCAGCGCATTTTGACCTCGTTGATCGCGGCCGTTCCGGCGGCGTATCTCGGTCTGTTGCTCGTCATGGCCATGCTGACGAATTCCGAAAACCTGTCAATGATCGCCTATGTGATGCTGGGAGTCACCATGCTCTCAGCCGGGGTTACAGTCCTGATGCCGGTTGGAATTCTGCTTGGAGGAATTCGGAAGCCGGCCGCAACAAAAGTCGATTCGAAAGCCGCTGCCAAGCTGAAAAAACAGGCAGATGACGCGGACGCACGCGACGATGATATTGAAGTTTCATCGGGTTCGAGCGGATCGATTGAATCACTCGACGGAGGCGGAGGATCGTCAGAATTCGACCTTAACGATTCCAGTCAGGATTTCGTGACAGGCGATAGCGAAGATGCGATCACAACAGAAAACCTCGGTGACTTCGATATCGATGACGATGAATTCGAGGTCGAGGAAGAGGTCAAACCAAAGTCGAAGAAGAAACGCTGATTCTGTTGGCAACGTGAGTTTGGCAGACAGAATCAGGACAGGCTCAAACCTGAACTCCAACGGTCCAGCCGGCCGACTGATCTTTTGCCGTCAACTGCTGGCGCTGCGATAGTGCCGCAAGGACCAGTGAAACACCATTCTGGATATGGCGAACGCGGTTGCTGCCGAGACAACGGTGAATACAGACAGCCACCCGGGTTCAAGTGCTTTTCCCAGGACAACGCGGGCGGGAACAGTGATCACGAGCAGGATTGGCATCACGTACGAAAACAGAAATCGGAACACTTCCGCAGACGGTGATCCGCTGTAAATACTGCTGGGATAGCGTGCAAAAATCGTCACGTAGAACCAGAAATCCAGAAGCCCCTGGTTTCGTCCAAAAAAGATGCTGGTGGCTGCCAGCCCGATCATCAGGCTGTAAAAAAACGTCACCGCCGCCACGATCAACAGCGCGTACATTCCGATCCCGAGGGCAGAAACGTGATGGCTGGAATTCACCAGCGAATAAATCAGCAAGCCAATCGCGAATGCGATTTGCGAGACCATCGCCAATTCCATTTTCTCGAGCGAGACCAGGAACTGGGTGTCGATTGGCTTCAGCAGCACGAAATCGAGATCGCCCGTCCGAATCAGTTCACTGAAGCGGGCGCAATTCGGCATAAAAAACGCCTCGACAAGCGCATTGACCAGCATCCCCGTCGCCATGAAACCGAAGTATTCCGCGCGACTCCAGTCAATGATGAGGTCGATTTTACGATAGATCAGGTCAAACATGATAATTTGAACTGTGAACCAGAATCCGCGAGTCAGCAGCGTGATCGCAAAATTGCTGCGGAAGGCTAACTCGCGCATCAACGAATTACGGAAAAACGTCGCAAACACGCGTCGATATTGTCGAATGTCAGCCATAGAATTCTGTGTCTGTTTGCTTCAAATGACATCTCTGGACACCGTAGTAACTGTTGCCTGATTCAATCAATCCGGCATTGCAAATCACGATTGAGCGGTGACGGGAGTTCAGGATACGTAGTCGACTCCACGTGACCCGGCGGCGACCGAACCGACGATCCGGTTTTCGTTGCCGCCACGCGTCAATTGTCGTCGAATGCTGTCGACGAATTGAGGTCTGACAATCAACGCGAACCCGATTCCCATGTTAAAGACGTGATACATCTCGTCTCGATCGATACCACCCAGCTTCTGCAACCAGGTAAATGCAGGCGGGATTGGCCATGCGGAACGGTCAATTTTCAGTCGACAACCCTCTGGCAACAGCCGTTCGATATTGTCCTTCAGTCCGCCACCTGTGATATGTGCCAGACCCGAGATAGCGACTTTGACTCGATAGGACTTGATCAGGCCCAGTATCGATCGTGGATAAAGGCGGGTTGGTTCGAGCAGAACTTCGCCGACAGTACGTCCCAATTCGGGAATCGACTCTGTCACGGACAAACCGGCCATTCCAAATACGACTTTGCGAATCAGGCTGTATCCGTTGGAATGAAATCCGCTCGACGGCAGCCCGATGACGACATCGCCCGGACGAATGGCCTTGCCATCGATCAGTCGCGACCGCTCGGCAACTCCGACGCAGAATCCTGCCATGTCAAAATCGCCCTCGCGATAAATATCCGGCATAATGGCCGTTTCGCCACCGAGCAGAGATGCACCGCATTCGACGCACCCATCGCTGACTCCGCGGACCAGGTCAGCGATTAAATCCGGGTTGTCTTTTCCCAGTGCCAGATAGTCCAGAAAAAGCAGCGGTTCTGCGCCTAGGCACAAGACATCGTTGACCGACATCGCGACGAGGTCAATCCCGACTGTATCGTACTTTCCGACCAATTGGGCGACCTTGAGCTTCGTTCCGACTCCATCTGTTCCCGAGACGAG
>JANXOO010000178.1 GCA_025353525.1 Schlesneria sp.
CTTATAATTGCACGGCTGATGACCTGCGCGAGCTGTTCAGTCAGCACGGCAATGTCTCTTCGGCTCAGGTGGTTTCGGATCGCGAAACCGGCCGATCGCGAGGCTTCGGCTTCGTGGAAATGGCAGACGGCGGAGAAACGGCAGTAGGTGCTTTGAACGGTGCCGAGTTTCAAGGCCGTACTTTGACAGTCAATGAAGCCCGTCCTCGCGAAAGTGGTGGCGGCGGCGGCGGCGGTGGTCGAAGCGGCGGTGGCTACGGCGGTGGTGGTGGTGGCTACGGCGGCGGCGGCGGCGGAGGTGGAGGTGGAGGTGGTTACGGAGGTGGCGGTGGTGGTCGCAGCGGCGGCGGCGGCGGTGGCCGAAGCGGTGGCGGTGGTGGCTACGGCGGCGGTGGCGGCGGTGGAGGTGGCGGCGGACGCTACTAATACCCCGGCTCTGTAATCCGGCAAACGATTCGATTGACGCCTTCCGTCCCGACCGGAGGGCGTTTTTCATTGGTTGGCACAACTCGGTTCGTCCGAGATTCTGCCGGGCGGGCGACGCCTGATGAAAACCTCAACATACTACCAGCAAAAAGTGTTGCGCCTTTGCCCCAACGGTCAACGCGGTGACCGATGTTTCTTCCGGCGAAGAAGACGAGCACCGGGATATCGGTGTCCTGTATTTTCCCTGAAGGGGATGCAGAGCAAAGCACAGGGTCGCGACAGCGATCCCTGTGAAAACGGGAGGATCTGCCAGGTTGTACCCTGAAAGGGTTCCATAGCGGCATTCGTTGGCAGTTTTTGTCGAGCTACGACATCATTTGCGCCGAGTCATTTTTCAATTCCAAAGGCGTATCTATCCCTTTCAGGGAAATGCAATGTTTCCGTGTACCTGACACAGGGTGCGCTATCGTGACCCTGTGCAATGATCTGCATCCCCCTTGGGGAAAAACGGGATGCGCAACAAACCCAACAACGTCTATTCGCCCAATCTCTCAATCTTCCGGCATTTTCATCAGACCGAGGCGGGCGAAGCGGGAGTAGGGCCAAATAAACTCCGACTGAATCAGAAAACAGGCTGAAAAACAGTTGCTTCCGTAGTCGCTCACGCGATTTGACGAGTTGATCCGCGTGAAAAATGCGGTTTCACAACGAATCGCTCTTCGCGCGGCGGTACTCGTTTGATAGCATGCAGTGACGTTGCCTCGTTGACACAGGTGCCATAAAGGCGTTTGCCAAGCCTTCAGCACGTGAAACTTGTGGCATTGCAGTTCGCTTTACATTTTGGAAGCGGGGATCGACGAGCGACTTCGAGTGAAGTTCGTTCCATTCGGTCTGGTTACGGAATGGTCCCGTTACAGTATTGTCAGGGTAAAATTCAGTCAGGGGAATCCGTTATACCGAGCCGTTTGAATTGAATTCGTATCGTCAGGACGAACAAGTTCGCGGTTTAATGACGGAATTAAGGGCTCGCCAATGCTCCGGGAATGCACGATTCGCTCAGTTTGATCGGGTTCATCACAGAAGCCTCTCTGCGATGGACCGATTGTCAAACTTTCCCCCGCCGGGCGTCACACGAGGCAACTTCTACCCGCTTTCTTCACAAACTTTTTGAACTGGTCCGCCTGGATCGTAGCCCTTGGGCTTCTGATCGCATCGGATACCTTGTTCTTCCCGCCAGGTCTCGGCAGATCGTCTCCGAGATCGCCTTGTTTCCAGACCGCGTTTCAATAGCAATAATATGAACCTCGAAAAAGTCCGCAACATCGGTATCTCGGCTCACATCGACTCGGGAAAAACAACCCTCACCGAACGAATTCTGTTCTACTCGGGGCGCATCCACGCGATCCACGAAGTCAAAGGGAAGGACAACATCGGCGCGACGATGGACTTCATGGAACTTGAACGTGAAAAGGGGATCACCATCACCGCTGCGGCAACGCAGGTGAAATGGGATGTTCCTACCACCCCTGATCGCAATTCTGTCAAAGAACAATTCACGATCAACGTCATTGATACTCCGGGCCACGTCGACTTCACCGTCGAAGTGGAACGATCACTGCGCGTACTCGACGGTGCCATTCTCGTGCTTTGCTCCGTCGGTGGCGTTCAAAGCCAGTCACTCACCGTTGATCGCCAGATGAAGCGTTATAAAGTGCCGCGAATTGCGTTCATCAACAAGATGGACCGTACCGGGGCCAACCCGGAAAAGGTCATCAAGCAGATCGAAGAAAAGCTGCACGTGACTCCTGTTCCGCTGCAAATCCCGATGGGTCGCGAAGCGGCCTTCCAGGGCGTGATTGACCTGATCACGATGGAAGCAATGTTCTTCGATGGGGAAGATGGCGAAGACATCCGTCGAGAAGCGATTCCTGCCGAGTACAAGAGCAAGGCGGTCGAGGCTCGCGCGCACATGCTCGAACAGCTTTCGCTGTACAGCGATTCGCTGATGGAAATGTTGCTTGAAGAGAAAGAACCGGCGATCGAAGAAGTTCGCAAGATCGTCCGTTCCGCAACGCTCGCCCAGCAAATCACTCCGGTGATGATGGGTTCGGCGTACAAGAACAAGGGCGTGCAAGAGATCCTCGACGCCGTCACGTACTATCTGCCGTGTCCGCTCGACAGAAAAATGACGGCCATCGATCAACTCAAAAAGGCGAAGACCGAAGAGGAATCCAGGGTTCCGAACTGGAATCGCGTCACGCTCGATTCCGACCCGAAAAAACCGCTCGTTTGCATGGCATTCAAGACGGTCGTGGAAGAGTACGGACAATTGACGTACACACGCATTTATCAGGGCAAGATCGTCAAGGGTGACAGCTACATCAACACGCGTACCGGAAAAAAGGTTCGCTTCGGACGACTCGTCCGCATGCACGCGAACGACCGACAGGACGTCGATATCGCCGAAGCGGGCGATATCGTGGCACTGGTCGGTGTCGATTGTGCGTCGGGGGATACGTTCTGCGGAGACGGTGTCACCTATTCGCTGGAAAGTATTTTCGTTCCCGACGCCGTGATCCGGCTGAGTATCGAGCCAGCCAAGCGTGACGGTGCGGACAAGTTGAGCAAGGCTCTGGAACGATTCCGTCGCGAAGACCCGACGTTTCGCGTCCTGACAGACGAAGAAACGGGTCAGACTCTGATCGCCGGGATGGGCCAGTTGCATCTGGACATCTATGTCGAGCGGATCAAGCGGGAATATGGCGTCGAGTGCATTATCGGTCAGCCGCGCGTGGCCTACCGCGAAACTCCGACACGAGAAGTCGAGTTCAACTACAAGCACAAGAAGCAAACCGGTGGTTCGGGTCAGTACGGTCACGTCGTTGGCAAGCTGGTTCCGCTGCCGGAAGACAGCGCGATCGCGTACGAATTCGTCAACGATGTCACCGGCGGACGCATTCCCAAGGAATACATCAAGCCGATCGACGAAGGTTTCCAGCGAGCCCTCGTC
This sequence comes from Schlesneria sp., assembly GCA_025353525.1. Classification (GTDB taxonomy): domain Bacteria; phylum Planctomycetota; class Planctomycetia; order Planctomycetales; family Planctomycetaceae; genus Schlesneria. Next base: position 3,436 of record JANXOO010000178.1, read on the forward strand.
AAAGGCCCGCTCTGCGAATGCGAAGTGGTGAACGTTCAGATGGTTCTCGAAGACGGCAGCTATCACGATGTCGATTCGTCCGAAATGGCGTTCGGTATCTGTGCGTTCGATTGCATGCGAGAAACCTTGAAAAAGGCTGCAATCGGATTGCTCGAGCCGATTATGAAGCTGGAAGTCGAAGTTCCCGAAGAATACCAGGGGAACGTTACCGGCCACATTTCCAGCAAACGTGGTGTTGTCGGTGCAACTGAAACGAACATGGGAGTGGCAACAATCGAAGCCGAAGTCCCGCTCGCCAGCATGTTCGACTACGCGAACGAATTGCGTTCGATGACGCAAGGGAAGGGGACATTCACGATGGAATTCGCCCGGTACTCGATGTTGCCTCGCGG
>JANXOO010000181.1 GCA_025353525.1 Schlesneria sp.
ACAAAAGCGTTTACCGCACAGGTGACCGCGTTTTGTTGCGTGTTCAGCTTACGGGAGCCCAGGAAGAAATCGCATCGCTGGGAACGCTTCAATGCGAAGTCGAAGTCACGGGAGGCGATCCGGTGACCTATGATCTGCAACCTGATGCCGAGCAACCTGGAATTCTTGCAACGTCATTTACGGTCGACAAAGGGGGGCCGTACATCGTTCGCGTCTCTTCAGCGATGCAGGCGGAACGCGATGTGGCTGTGCGACCGGCGACTCACACCTTTCGAGTCGAACCGCCGCGACAGGAGACCGATAAACCCGGCACGAATCGCCCGTTGTTGGAAGATATGACCAAAGCCGCTAACGGCAAGCTGTTTACTCCCGCTGACGCACGAAACATACCGGCAGCGTTCCCGATCCATGAAGTCGAACGACTGATTCAGTATCGCGAAGAATTGTGGGATGCTCCCTTCTGGATGATTGCGATCGTCACGCTGATGACGATCGAATGGGTATTACGAAAATTGTTTCGGATGGCATGAAAGAAATGATGAGCCCGCCCAAAGCCCCGAATCCCGACACTGTGACACTCGACGAATGCCGTCGATCGGTCATGGCGCGACTGGCACGTGTCCGGAGTCGATTGCGAGGACAACTGATCGTCGAAGGAATTGCCTGGGCACTCGGTGCGGCCGTAACACTGGCGGCACTCAGTCTGATCTGTGATCGCTTCATCAGGCCCGATCTGACCGTTCGGATCGCTCTGCTTCTGGTCGCCACAGCATTTCTCGTCTACGTCGCGATCCGCCGATTGTACCGCCCGATTTTACTGCGGCTCGATGACCTCGATCTGGCCGAGTTACTCGAACGGCGTCGACCGGGGATCGGCCAGCAATTGACGAACGTTTTGTTGTTGCCGCAATTGGAAAAACAGGATCCATCGGCGTCGCCCGCCATGATCCGCGCAGCGGTCAGGGATGATTTCTCGGCACTCGAACGCGTCGATTTGCAGACGACGTTTGACGATCGGCGACGTCGCAACATCTGGATGGCACTCGTCAGCCTGACTGTCCCGGTTGTGATCTTCTGTCTTGCGAATCCGGCGATGGCGAGCTTGTGGGTGCGACGCTGGTTTGCAGGAGCCGAGATTCGTTGGCCACAACGGACGTATCTGTCCGTTACCGGATTGGGGGATGGCGATCGAATCCGCATCCCGCGTGGCGAAGCGCATTTGCTGCAGGTCGACGCACAGCCCGCGTTTTCACAAGTGAACGGATTCTGGCAACTTGGAGGTCGCGGCGAGCCACTGCTGATCGAAGGTCGCCATCGTCCCGATTCGACAACTCCCGACAGCGTTTTGCTGAAACTTGTGCATGCCGACGGTTCGTCTCGTCAGGGAACTTTTTCGCATTACTCCGACGCGCAGTTCCGCTACGAACTTCCTCCGTTGTTCGAGTCTGCGGAAATCACCGTGACGGGGGGTGATGACTGGTTCGGCCCGTTGAAGATCGAACCGATTGATCGCCCTGCTGTCGGCAGACTTACAATCGACGCACTGACACCCGGTCGATCAGAACCGGAATCGATCCGGGCGGACGACGCTCAAAGACAGTTATTGTTCCTCTCGGGAACACAACTCGACATCAGCCTGCAGAGCAGTCAACCGCTCAAGTCAGCGATGGCTGTTTTGTCGGGAACGGAAACAAAACTGCCGCTGCAGCACGTTTCCGGCAATGATTACAACCTGAAGCACGAACTGAAAGAACCGGTCACATTCGAGTTCCAGTTGCAGGGCGAAAGTGGTCTCGATTCGAAGCCGTACTTCCTGACGTTCGGTATCCTGAATGATCGACCGCCGCGACTGACATTACGCTCTACGGGAGTCGGGCGGCGGATTACTCCGGTTGCACGGATTCCCCTCCACTTGCGAGCGATCGATGATTTCGG
>JANXOO010000211.1 GCA_025353525.1 Schlesneria sp.
GAGAGCTTTCACCGTCTGTCGAGCGAGCAGATCCTGCATCAGCTTCGAGGCACCGGGCGCCAGATCGGCGACTTCTTCACCGCGAAGTTGTACCAGCGAGCTAAGCCGTTCACGAAGTTGCGGAAATTCGCGTTCGACCACCGCCGCCAGTTCCGGAAACGAAAGTGGAGCGAACAAGGGCCGAATCAGTCCGCGCCACAACAAAGCGCATGAAATGATCAGCCAACCTGCCAAAAGGCAGCCTCGAAGAGGACCATTCAGGCCGAAAACTCCGTCGAGTATCAGGCTTCCACCAAGGATCGCGCATACTCCCAACCCCAGTCGCCCCACCCCGCGCACAAAAGCGGCGTCTCGAATCTGTTTGTCGAGCGCCAGCAGTTGTTCTTCGATCCGACGCGGAATTCCAGCCTGTATTGCGGACATGACGCCCCCTGTCAATAAACCGGATCTTTCGGAGGTGATATTCTGCTTACGTCAAAAAACGAGGCCTTTCACCAACAGTATAAACCCCGAGAAGGTAGTATGTGTTTCGCGAATTCTTTTAGCAATTGAGGTTTTTCGATAAATTCCGCAGCGACGGGTTCGACATCGAGGATGAGCTTTACGAATCATCGCCGATAAAGCCCATAGAGTCGGTTGAATTCATCGGGCTTGGCTGACTCAAGAGTCAGCCCCCGAGATCCACGAATTCTCCGGCCATGTGATCGCTTGAGTCCGGGGTGTTAGACCAGAACCAATCGTTCCCTGCCTGGCCGAACAGGGTGTCCTTCACCAGATCATTGGAAACCGTGCTGGATGTCAAGAAGTTGGATCCGTTGGCCCCACCAGGAAGCGATCCGCGCAAGTGCCCGACCCGCATCAAATACGGGGTGAGTTGATTCCATTCGTTTCGAAGCGACTTGAGTGCCGTGACATCGGAATCGAAGAAGGACGAGCCACCAATCAACAGATCGTCGCCCTCACCTCCGGACAGCGTATCCGATCCCAATCCGCCGATCAGGATGTCATTGCCAGTCCCACCGACCAACTTATCATTGCCAGAGTTGCCGACCAGGATGTTACTGCCGGTTGATCCGGTGACGATCAGCGTATCGTTGCCTGCACCACCCATCAAAATGTTGTTTCCCTGTCGGCCATCAATCGTGGTTCCGAGCAGTGCGTAGCCAGTGACGTTGTCATCGCCAGCACCCAGCGTGATGTTCTTGAAGATCCCGGTCGAAACGTCGAGCTGATAGTTTGTTGCCGCGTCTGCGGTCTGCGGGCCTGTTCCGGGCAAGCTGAACGTCAGTCCGTTCGTGAACGACGCGAACGAAAGACTGTTGTTCCCGGTGGTGTTACCAATCACCGTATCTTGCTGGCCCGGGATTGTGCGGGCCGCCAGTGTGTAGGTGTCGTTTCCGGCGACAGAACCATTGAGGTTATTCGTCCCGGTACCGCCAGCAAAGGAATCGCTGCCACCCTGCCCGATCAATGTATCGTTACCGGTTCCACCAACCAGCGTGTCATTGCCGGAACCACCGGTCAATGTGTTGTTGCCGTTGCCGCCATTGATGGATGTTCCCAGAAGTGCGTTCCCAGTGACGTTGTCATCGCCAGCACCCAGCGTGATGTTCTTGAAGATCCCGGTCGAAACGTCGAGCTGATAGTTTGTTGCGGCGTCTGCGGCCTGCGGGCCTGTTCCGGGCAAGCTGAACGTCAGTCCGTTCGTGAACGACGCGAACGAAAGACTGTTGTTCCCGGTGGTGTTACCAATCACCGTATCTTG
>JANXOO010000229.1 GCA_025353525.1 Schlesneria sp.
CGAACCTGCTTTTTCACCCGCGTATTCTCCGTAATATTTATATCCGTACTCGTGGCCCCCTTTGCCGGGGACGCCGTTGACGATGGCACCGATCGCGTGAATCCCCTGGTCGTTCAACAGTTCGCGAACCCGAATCAATGCGGATCGCGGGTTTTTGTTGAGTCGTACGACAAGTAATATTCCGTCGGTATTTCTGGCCATCACGCACGGATCACTGACCGCCAGCAATGGCGGAGCGTCGATCAGTACGAAGTCGAACTGTCCCTTGGCTTCAACCAGCAATTCGCGCCAGTGCGGCGACGACAGGATTTCTGCGGGGTTTGCCGGCGGGATTCCCGTCGTCATCACGCTCAGTCCGTCGACAACGCTCGATCGAATGGCAGCCTGCGCCGTGACGCTGCCTGCCAGTACGTCGGTCAATCCGATCGGCTGAGCGATTCGGAACATATGGTGAAGTGTCGGTCGACGCATATCACCGTCGATCAGCAAGGTGCGTTTACCCGACTGTGCCAATGCGATTGCCAGGTTCCCTGCCGTTGTTGTTTTACCATCGCTCGGTTCCGGACTGCTGACCAGCAGGACTTTGGCGTGCTGCGCTTCTGCAGTCACCAGAAGTGACGCGCGGATCGTACGAAACGTCTCGGCTTCAACCGATAACGGGGCATGCAGGAATCGCAGCGAAGGATGGGGAATACCCGAGAGTGGTCCCGCACCGTCTGCATGAATTTCAAAGGTACAAACGCTTCCGAGGACCGGCTGATGCAGGATTCCACGAACGTCACGAACCGTTTTGATTGTCAGGTCAGCCAGCTCTTGCACGACGCACGTGAGCGCGACGAGTAGCAGACACAGCGCTGCGCCCGCAGAATAGAATTTCAGCATTCGCTTGACGACAAGCGCGTTCTTGACGGGTGACAGTCGCGTCATCCGGTGTCCGTTACTGTCTTTTTCAATCGATACCGAAGCTTCGCGGTCGAGTTGTTCGATCCACAAGTCCTGCAATTTGGACAATTCTCCTCGCAGATTCTGATCTTTCGTCTGAAAGCTCGAGAATTCTCCTGATTTCGTCTGTTCTTCCATGATCAGCGTTCCGATTTCATCATCTTTGATCTGCAGCTCTACCAACTGCTGTTTGACCTCTGAAAGGTAAAGCTCGACAAAATTGACCTCGACAGCCGGTGCTTTATCAGGAGTAATTTTGACATTGACCCCTTCCGGCAATTGAATACCCAACTTGCGATATGACCTGACAATGGTTTCGATCTGATTCCGGACCGATTCCAGTTCCGGCCAGTCACGCCCGAATCCTCCCCCGGTAAGTTCCTTTTCCTTGATCAATAACGGTATCAGTTGTGTCTGATAAATTCCGATCTCTGTCGCCTTGCTCGCAGCTTCGCTCGTTCGGCTTTCAGCGGCGTTCATGAAGCGTCGCACCTGATGTTCGAGTGCGTCGCGTGAGTCCCCCGCCGCTATGGCACGCATCACAGCCTGCTGACGAGATCGAAATTCTGCCATTTTGATCCGGTTCTTGGTTCGCTCGTCACCCAGCGATTGAATCACGTCCATTGGAGCAGTATTCGTCTGTGTCTGGGTTGCTTGAGTCTTGTTTCCCAATGCCGAACGGAATTCTTCGGGAACGGTTTTCAAAAACTGTTCGTATTGCGTTTCTTTTAACGAGAGTTGACTTCGCATATTTTCGGTCGCGTTTTTCGCCAGTTCCTGCACTGCTTGCGACTGTTCCGTGCTGCTCTCTTGCAAATAATCTTCATAGGCTGCAATCACGGCCGAAAGTACTTTTTCGGCGTCGCCTGCCAGTTTGCTTGTATATCGCAGATCGAACACATTGCTGTGTGAACGGTCTTGCCCGGCGACACGTTTGACTTTCAAACTGTCGAGAACCATTTCAGTAAGGTCCGGTTCGCCGCGAAATGTTTTTAATTCTTCCAAATGACCATGCTTGACGGCTTCGCTTGCAATTTTCGGGCTGAGGATCAGCTTGATATGTTCACTGGGAAGTGAACCGCCCGAGAGCATGCGCTGCTCCTCGCGAAGCGGCGGTGTGTACTTGCGCTGTACGAGGATTTCGGCAAATGCCTCGAACTCCGGGCCCGACTTCAGATACAGAAGGTGCCCCAGGACGAGGCCCGCGACGAGACCGGCGGCCAACCTCCATTTGTAGCGGAATATCATCTGCAAATAATTTAACGGCAGACGTTCCGCTTCGTCGTCCGGATTGACGTGGGACGGAAGTGCCCCGGCATGGAATTCAAGTTCTTGTTTCACGGCCATTGTCCTCGTTGGAAGAGGGAAAGTTTTCAGAATTCAGATTTCCCGGTCACACTTATTTGCTTTTATGCACCCGAAAGAGCTTCCATTGCTGTGTGCCGTTTGTTTGCCAGACGCTTGTGATTCTGCGCAACATACCAGTCGACGGTCTGAGCCAGCCCGTCCTCGACAGTCACCTTGACCGAATAGCCTAACTCACGTTCGGCAGACGAGATGTCAGCCCAGGAGTGCCGCACATCGCCGATACGGGCGGGTGCGAATACAGGTGCAAACGGTACGTCGAGTCGAGTGCAAATCAGTCGCAAAAGCGAATTCAGGTCGAGCGTCTGACCGCAGGCGGCGTTGTAGACCCGACCGCTGACACCCGGCACTTGTGACGCCAGAATGTTGGCTCGAACGACATTGTCGATGAACGTAAAATCGCGAGACTGACTTCCGTCGCCATAGATGACGGGTCGTTCGCCGTTCAAAAGAGCAGCAACGAATCGCGGAATCACTGCTGAATAGGGGCTGTTCGGGTCTTGACGCGGCCCGAAGACATTAAAATATCGCAGGCGAACTGTTTCCAGTCCGTAAGTTGATGCGAACGCTTCGCAGTACAGTTCTGCCGCCATCTTCGCCGCTGCGTAGGGCGAAAGTACTTGCGGTACTTGCCCTTCGTGCTTGGTAATCAGAAGTCGATGCCCAAGC
>JANXOO010000281.1 GCA_025353525.1 Schlesneria sp.
GCCAAGAAGTCAGGCCTCGCCCTCCCAAAGTGAACCGGGTGCAACGGGGCGCGGATCGCCGGTTGCACCCACGAGCGATTGGCGAATCTCCCATGGACATTTGTTCGGCGACAATTATTATTCGCGGTCGCTACTGTTTCCGGCTTCAAAAAGACGAGATGGCCAATCGAGAACTCGGCGGCATCGACGTGAACGACCGAAAACAAAGTATGCCGGGTATGATGACAGCCGGAAGTCGCACCAGGACTTTCCACGGTACGATGTTACAACGTCGTCAGGAGCATGGTAGCGGCAGGTACGTCGAAATACCGCAAGCTGCCTGGCAAATAGCGAAAAGGACAGCAATATCAAAATGAAGTCATCTGTTGAAGAAATTCGCCAGCGATTCGATGCCGATGTCGAACGGTTTTCCAATCTGGAAACGGGGCAGTCGGCGACCGTCGATGCGCCCCTGGCGATGGCGCTGGTTGCACAGGCCGCTGCGGTAGTCACTCCGAATGCAAAACATGTGATTGATGTCGGTTGCGGTGCCGGAAACTATTCTTTGAAATTGTTGCAACTGATTCCAAACCTGGATGTCACTTTGATTGACCTCAGCCAACCGATGCTTGATCGGGCTGTCGAACGCGTCAGTCGGGCGACAAACGGGACGGTCACCGCCATCCAGGGAGATATTCGCGAGATCGAACTTCCTGAATCGGGCTGTGACATCGTCCTGGCATCGGCAGTCTTGCACCACCTGAGATCAGACGCAGAGTGGCAAAACGTCTTTGCGGCCTTCTGTCGCGGACTACGAACCGGGGGCTCGATCTGGATCTTTGATTTGATCGAGAGTTCACTCAAGTCGGTTCAATCCCTCATGTGGCAGCGGTACGGTGAATACCTCGCCAACTTCAAAGGTGCCGCATGGCGAGATGAGGTGTTCGCCTATGTCGATCGCGAAGATACCCCGCGGTCGCTCGTCTTTCAGCTTGATCTGCTTCGCTCGGTTGGATTTCAGCAGGTAGAGATCCTGCACAAGAATTCGTGTTTCGCGGCGTTTGGTGCCGTCAAAAGTTGACTCGGTTGAGTTCCCGTTGCCGGAATCGTTACGATCCGTTCCGTGACCAGTGGTCGTCTCCCGGATCGATGCTTTCGTATATCGCGCAATGCCTGCTTATGGAATCCAATCCCTTTGCCGTCCTCTCGCTGATTGTCGCTCCGGCGATCCTGACAAACGCAAGTTCCGTGCTCATTATGAGTACCAGCAACCGGTTGGCGCGAGGCGTTGACCGGGCTCGTGAACTGTCCAAACAACTCGAAGAGACGACCCGGTTCGACGGAGATGAAGCGCAGCGACGGATTCGGGAGCTGACGGCTTCCGAAACACGGGTTCTGCTGCTGCTAGGTGCCTTGCGCAGTTTCTATGTGGCTCTGGGTGCCTTCTCGTCGTCTGCGATTGTCTCGTTGCTCGGTGCGGTACTTGTCCCCGTGCGAGTGGAACTGTTAGTCATGTTACTCGAGGTGGCTGCCGTCGGTGCAGGGTTACTCGCCGTCAGTGCACTCGTCTACGGTTCCGTTCTGCTGCTCCACGAAACCAGAATCGCCGTTCAGGTCACGAGTAACCGTGCAGCGACCGTCCGCGAACGAATCCAGAACAAGCAAACAATTCCAGGTGATCACGACAAGCACCTTTAGACGACAATCCGACATCGACAAAACCTGGGGACGCAGCCGCATGACCGTTTCGCAACCGTTGACAATAACACTTCCAATGATGCGAGCGTCGCTTTATTCCGCTGTCGTCAGTGATGCGCTGGATGGATTGGGTTATAAGCGTCAGTCGCCACGATTACCCTTGCGGCCGTTCACAAGTTCCAGCCTTTTGGTGGGCCGCTGCAAAACGACGCTATGGGTCGATATGGCGCATATGGACACACGTCCGTACGAACTGGAATTAAAGGCTGTCGACGAGTGCCAGCCCGATGATGTCCTGATTGCTGCCGCCGGTGGTTCGGTCCGATCAGGGATCTGGGGTGAATTGCTGACAACGGCGGCACTTAACGGAGGCTGTGTCGGTGCGATTATTGACGGCGCGATTCGGGATGTCGGCAAAATTCGTGCGATGAATTTTCCCGTATTCGCTCGGAGTACCTGCGTCTACGACAGCCTTAACCGACAGCGTGTTGTCGATATCGATATTCCGATCGAACTCGACGGCGTCGCATTTCATCCGGGCGATCTCGTATTCGCTGACGAAGACGGTGTCGTTGTTGTGCCGCAAGTGGTTGAGAACGAAGTGGTCCGGCGAGCATGGGACAAAGTGAACGCCGAAAACGTCGTGCGAGATGCAATCCGTAACGGGCTTAAATCGACCGAAGCCTTTAAAAAGTATGGCATACTTTGACCCGGACAGATCACCTCCCGGAACAATGCATTAAACCGGCTGATTCGCGATTCCCGTTTCTCACATCGTTCTTCTTCAACAAAACCGAGTACAAACCCATGATCATTGGTCGCTGTTTTCTGATCGTGTCGCTGCTGGCAGTCAGCCCGATAACGGCAAGTGAGATTTTTGTGGACAATATCATCGGTCGCGACGCCGACGACGGATCGACGACTCATTCGAGCGACGGACGAGCAGGGCCGGTCTATTCAATCCAACGAGCTCTTCAACTGGCGGGATTCGGCGATGTCATCGTACTGGCCAAAACCGGCAGGCCGTATTACGAATCGCTGTCGCTGACAGGTGATCGTCACAGCGGAAACCGATTCAGGCCTTTCATGATTCAGGGGAACGGAGCCACGATCAGCGGGTTAAGATCCCTGCCTCACGGAAGCTGGCAAAAAGCCGGATCCAAACTTTGGAAAGTGACGCTCACGCGAAAGGGTCACTACCGGCTGCTGCGTAACGGTCGTTCGCTGCCCGAATTCAAAGCGGAAGGGGGCGAAGACCCCTTGTCGAAATTGTCGCCCGGTGAGTGGACCGCCTGGCGCGGCAGCCTCTATTTCCTTCAGGATGGCGTTGATCCGCCAGAGAGCCAGGCGTTCGCATATTCGGCCGAGCAGACCGGAATTTCGTTACATCACGTCAGCAACGTGCTGATTTCGGATGTGACATTGCAACATTTTCGTTTTGACGGAATCCACGCACAGGGACTTTGCGACGGAATTATTCTCGACAACGTCAATTCGTTCGAAAACGGGCGTGCGGGAATCGTTTCGAGCGGTGCATCGAGAATTGAATTATTCGGCGGCAAGATTGCAGGGAACAGTCATCATCAACTACTCGTCCTGGACCATTCGACAGCCATCCCGGACGGATGCGAGATCGAGTGAAACATACGGTTTGCTGATACCCCGATCCTGCACAAGAAACTCCGTCAATTGCGCCATCCACCCTCACTCGACGGTCTTCTTCGGTACGGCGATTGTCACAGTCATCAGTTGATCGTCGCGACGAACGACCAGTTTCAGTTGATCGCCGCTTTCGAGCCGACCCAGTTCTTCTTTAAGCATTTGACACGATTGAACCAGATCGTCGCGCACAAACAAAATCAGATCATTGGGTTGCAAGCCAGCGGCTTCGGCCAGTGAACCGGGCAGAACCCGATCGATGTACGCAGGTGTCCTGGCGACGACATCAGGAATTGTGATGATCCCGAAATCAGCAGCGTCGTACCGGCGTGGCCTGGTGCGAATTGAATTTTCGTTGCCATCGTCATCGCGTTTCGTGGAACTGAATCGACCGGAAATGATCTGCCCGACAGTCTCCTGAAGTTCACTGATCGGCATCACGTAATTGAGCCAGGTATTCGTTTGGGCGTTCCGTAATTCCTTACCGATCATGCCGATAAGTCGACCGTCCCAGGTCGTCAACACTCCGCCTGCCGCACCGGCGTTGTTGGTCACAGCGTCGATCACGTAAACGGGGCCCGCATAAGGTGCGTCGAAGGCGCCCCGACGGGCGGCCAGAGTTGTTTTGGCGGCGATGACGCCGTGAATGACTGACACGGGTTCGTCGCCGGTAGCGACTTTGAAAGCGTTGCTGAAGCCGAGCACCCGTGTCCCCGGCCCGGCGCTCGTTGCCATCCCCATGTCAAAAAAAGGAAGCCCCTCGGCTTCGATTTTGAGGACAGCCAGATCAAGCGGCGGTTCGGCTCCGATGACTTTTCCCTCAAACCGGCGTCCGTCGTGCAACACGACCGAAACCGTGTCGCTATCAAGGATATGACTCCAGACAGTCACAATGTGACCTTGAGGCGATACCAGGAACCCCGAACCATATGCATACAGATTCTTTGATCCTCCCGCTCCGAAAATCTTCACGACTTTGGGGGCAACCGTTGCAATTGTTTGCGATGTCGATTGCGCACTGCAGAGATTCGCCGTTGCGGCGATGGCGAAAAAGACGATTGCCAGGCCAGGTCGTTTTCGTGAAAACATAGACGCGATCCGTATGAAGGAAGTGCTCATTTCAAAGGTGATCTTCGCTATTCAGTATTTCAGTCATTGGGAGGATGGTGAAACTTGCGTTGAGTTCTCTGACGCTGAGACATCGATTGTCAGCAGATCGAACGTACCATAGTCGGTGTCACCGTACCGCACAGAAAACCGGTTTGGAAAATGCCGTCCCTGGAATTCGGTATATTGCAGGAACCTGACCTCGGACGCATCGACATCTGTTCCAAGTGACGAATCAAATCCTACGAGCAATCCGTCATTCGTTCTGAAATACCAGTGACACTCGATTGTCGAATTCTTCGTGACCAGAACATCAACCGTCGGTCCCCGTCCGTCGAGCGGGTGACTGCCGTCGTAATAGGTCTCGTTAAAGGCCGTTGCCCCTTCGGTGAGCAGCAACTTGAACTGGTAGAGGGCTGCCAGCAAGCCTCCCGATCCTGGCGGTTCGTCGACGAAATCGGTCCCATCGAGTTTCTGAAGACCGGGGGCGCGTTTGGTGAACTGCGAGGTCAATGCCTGCGGCAACAATTTGATTTGAAAGCTGTCTCCGTCGACCGTTCTTCCACCCAGCGTCCATTTTCCCGCGATTCCCTGCCATGCTGAAAATGGCAGCAATCCTTTCAGAACCCGTTCCTGTTCCTGTTGATTGAAATAGTAATTGGCATACCCGGCCTTCTTCACGAGCAGCTTTTTGTATTCGTCGGGAAGTTTTTCTTCAGGCAACTCCGCCCCTGTTGCCGGCTGTTTTTCAGGTGACCTGGGCCCGCGACCGTTCGGCCGAGGGGGCTGAGGCCCTTTGGGACCGGAGGGGAGGGCGAGTTCCGTCTTACGATGCAGCGGAGGCAATTCAACAAAAATCTGGTGTTTCTGACCCTCGCGGCGGTATACGAGCGGTAACGACCACCCTTTGGGATAGATCCCAAGGATGTTTTTGAACTGGTTCACGCTGCCGATCGGTCGACCGGCGAACGAAATGATCTCGTCGTCATCGCGTAACCCGCGTCGAAACGCATCCGACGATTCCAGAATGGAATCGACGAGCACCGTTCTGTCGGCGCCGGTACGCACGGTTGCGCCCAGTGTTGCATGGTCGACAATGTGTCCTCCACGAAGCTGATCCATAAAATGACGGATCTGGTTGATCGAAATGGCATACCCTGCACCAACGTTGACTCGCCCCCGTTTCTCAACAGCAATTCGACCATTGATCCCGATCAATTCGCCTTTGGCATTGAACAACGGCCCTCCGGAATTTCCCGGATTGATCGAAGTATCGACCTGAATGCAATCGGTATATTCCAGGAATGTTCCCGACGGGTACTGATAGCGATGCGCACCGCTCACCATTCCAAATGTCACAGTCGGCTGGAAGTCGGTTGCCAGCAGAAACGGATTACCCATTGCGTACGTCCAGTCACCGGCCATCACGGCGTCGCTGTCACCCAGGGGTGCGAAGGGGAAATCGGTTCTTCCAAGCATTTTGATCAGCGCGACATCGCCGGTCGGATCGATTCCCACGATGACGGCATCGTAAAGAACCCCGTCATTCAACCCGCATTTCATGAAATCGCCGCAGGCGCTGGTAACGTGGAAATTCGACAGAGCGTAACCGTCGGGGCTGATCAGGACTCCCGAGCCACCTCCATTGCCATCTTGAGAAAAGATCGCAACGACGGCCGGAGCCGCCTGTCGGACGACTTCCGTCCGAACCTGCTGAGCCCGAAGTACTTCGGGTTCGGCGGCGACTGAAACGCCACTCGACATCATACTGAACGCGACAATCAGGACCGGCAAGCCAGCGGAACACTTCATGGATTACTTTCCGAACGAATACCGAACGCATTGTCCGTTCGAACGAAGGCAATGCCGTCTTCCATCAGAATCGCGGATCTGATGACTTCGGGGAAGGGCTAATCCGGAAAATTCAGGATGCACTTCGGGTATTCTGCCAGGCGAAAGACATGACGCATTCGTCGGTCGCGTGTTTCCGAAAGTCCCTGGGGAACACGATCAACGTCACTTCGTTCCAGAATATCACCAGTTTTTCATTGAGGCGACCGCCAGGAACGAAAATACAAGTCGCTGAAAAAGTGGGACAGGCACCAGGAAGACCCGGAGCCAGTCCCCCTGGTAGATTTTCCACTGCCGGTCGCCTCACTGAATCCCGAGCGGTGCACGATCTCTGTCCCCCAAACGCCTCGTCATTGATGCGCTCTGGCAACAATTGTTGAACAAAAATGTTGACGACTCGCAACTGTGACGTATGTTTGCCATACCCTCGAATTGAATTGTCTCCCAGCGTCCCCTGGACCTTGCGTTTCTTACGATCCGCAGATCCGGCACCATCGGACTGAATTGCACGTCGGCCTCGACTTCCTGGACGGAATCGGGTCACCGATGACTGCAATGTCGCGCCGACGGCCATTGATTTTGTGTTTCCGCTGGTTCGAGACTCTCTTTGTAAAGCACAGGCTATGACTCAAGGTTCCCTTCTCGTCGTCGACGACGATCGCCCGCTTCTGGAATCGATTGCCGACTACCTTCGTGGACTCGGACATCGCACCGAGACCGCCAACAATTGTCAGGAAGCAATCGAACGGATGAAAGAATTTCCGTTTGATGCGGTGATCTGTGACGTGAATCTTCCCGATCAGGACGGATTTCAACTGCTCGAATGGGCCACTCAGACCGTGCCCGATACGCAAGTGATTCTGTTGACCGGATTCGGGACAATTGAAAGCGCCGTCGACGCCATTCGACTGGGAGCTTTCGACTACCTCACCAAGCCGATCATCGAAGATGAACTGAATTTCTCGATCAACCGGGCACTCGGTCAAAAGCAGATTGTCAGCGAAAACAGACAACTCAAGCAACAGCTCAACCAGCGATTCGGGCTAAGCAATATCGTCGGACACGACTACCGCATGCAGAAAATGTATGACCTGATCGAAAGCGTATCAGACACGCGAACGACAGTTCTTGTCCTGGGTGAGTCGGGGACGGGCAAGACGCTGACCGCCAGGGCGATTCACCAGATGAGTAACCGCCGCGATAAACCGTTCGTGGAAGTGGCGTGCGGAGCGTTGCCTGACTCGTTGCTGGAAAGCGAACTGTTCGGACACGTGGCCGGTGCGTTTACGGGTGCCAACCACGACAAGATGGGAAAATTTCTGCAGGCGAACGGCGGCACAATTTTCCTTGACGAAATCGGAACGGCATCGCCCAGCTTGCAAGTCAAACTGTTACGCGTGTTGCAAGACCGCGAATTCGAACCTGTCGGCGGTACAAAGACTCACAAGGTCGACATCCGCATGATCCTTGCGACCAATCTGGATCTTGAAGAAGCGGTGCGAAAGGGCGAATTCCGCCAGGATTTGTACTACCGCATCAATGTCGTCACGTTGACTCAGCCGCCACTGCGCGAACGAATCAGCGATATCCCGCTGCTCGCCGAACACTATCTCGCGGACTTCGTCAAACAGACGGGCAAGCAGGTTACCGGATTCAGTCGCGAAGCGGTTGAGCAACTGCAGCGATATCGCTGGCCAGGTAACGTTCGTGAACTGGTCAATGTGGTTGAACGAGCCGTTGTGCTGACGAAGAATACGGTGATTCAGCCAAGCGATTTTCCGGAAACGTTGCGTCGGGACGACTCGTTTGCCGAACTCGGCGGACGCCTGGGTGCGATCGGCAACAACCTGAAATCGGCGTTGGCAACTCCGGAAAAACAAATGATTCTGGATGCACTTGAGTCGCACGGCTGGAATCGCCAGGAGACTGCAGATTCTCTTGGAATCAACCGCACAACGCTCTACAAGAAAATGAAGAAGTACGGAATCAGCTTTGAAAAACAGTTGATGTCGTAAATCCGTCCACATCGGCAGTCATGCTACCCGCAGAAGCCCGCCTCGCATTCGCAAGGCGGGCTTCTGTTTTTTTTGCTTCGCGTCCACTCCGACAATCTCGTCCACTCCGACAATCTCGTCCGAAGCGACGATCTCGGCGACAGCCAAATCAAGGACTCTTAGGCAATTCTGTCCGAGGACTAACGTCGCTCGGCTCGCCTGAATACCGAATCTTCGCGGCATTGACCGCAACATGTGGGGTCTGGCAGTTACTGGCAACTTGCGACAATTATTCATGCGCCGGACCTTTGCCGCCAGCATCTTTGTTACTGCTGTTCGCCCAAGGTCCCTTCAAGTCGTTTCGCGACTGGAATATACTCTGCCTGGACCGGAATGACGAGTTTTTCAAATGGGGATCCCCTTTCCCGAAACGCGCCGTCTTCCAGCCGATTGTCACAATTGTCTTTTTCGTTGGAAAACGAATGGATCACGCCGCAGTTCCGATGCCCTCTTCAGGAAAAATCCTCGAAGGTGAAACGGCTATTACGTCGATCGAAACAGGGCTGCACTATCGGGGCTATGCGATCGGTGACCTGGTCGAAGAATCCAACTTTCTCGAAACGGCATTCGCCATCGTTCAGGGGGATCTTCCGTCACAGGAACAGATCGCCGATATGCAGGCGGTGATAGCCGAAGCCGCAGTGCTGGAAAACGACATCGAATCGTGGATCGAACGTTTGCCTTTGAACGTCCCTGCCATTGATGTTTTGCGGACGAGTGTCAGTCTGCTGGGACTTTCCGACGCCTACGAAGAAGAACTTTCAGCCGGTGATGTCTGGGAAACGCTGCAGCGACTGCTGGCTCAATTTCCGTTGATGATTGCTGCCCGGCATCGGGCGATTCACAATATGGAACCACCACAGTTCCGCGAGGACCTTGGTTACGCCGGAAACCTGTTGTTCGGATTGACTGACCGCGAACCGACGCCGCTGGCCGAACGCGCAATGGATGCGTTCCTGATCCTGAGTGCCGAACACGAAATGGCCCCGTCGACGTATGTCGCTCGAATTGTCGCGTCGACGCGATCCGACTTTTTGTCGGCGGTGATCGCAGGGATCTGTACGATCAAGGGCGTTTGGCACGGCGGGCCCGGCCGTCAGGCGATCGACATTCTCGAAGCGGTCGAGGCTCCCGAAGCGGCACAGTCTATTGTTCGCGCGGTCTTGAAACAATACGAACGACTTCCAGGATTTTGGCATCGCGTCTACCGCGTCAGCGATCCGAGATCCGAACTGCTGCGACCACTTTGCCGGGAACTTGCGGCTGAAGTCGGGAAATTGCCTATGGAAGAAGTGGCCACTGCCATCGAAACGGCGGTCTGGGACGAACAACAGATTCTGCCGAGTTTCGACTGGCCTGCCGCTCGGTTACTGCATTACCTTGGTGTGGAAGCGGATCTGTTCGTCCCGATGTTCGTCATCAGCCGGACAGTTGGCTGGGCTGCACACTTTATCGAACAACAGCAATTGCCCCAGCCAATTCGCCCCCGAGCCACTTATGTGGGGACCCCTGTTCGACAATTCGTGCCACTTTCCGAAAGAGGATAACGGCGAACCGAGCCTATTGAATCATGCACGCCTTTCAACGCTGTATTGCTCCCCTGTGTCGTTCCACATTTGACGTGACCGATGTCCTGACATCGTGTCCCGACTGTGGCAACCTGCTCGATATCGATTATGAGTGGGACAAGCTGCCGGTTCCAAAGTCGCTTCGTGACTTTGAATCCCGCTGGTCGAACCGCCGCAATCCGCTCGATTTCAGTGGCGTCTGGCGATTCCGCGATCTCCTCCCGTTCGCTCCCGACCGCGACATCGTGACCATCGGCGAAGGCCAGACAATCCTTCAACAGAACCAGGCGGTCGGAAGATACGTCGGGCTGAAAGATGGTGGACTGTTTTTGCAGTACGAAGGACTGAATCCTTCGGGAAGTTTCAAAGATAACGGCATGACCGCCGCTTCGACGCATGCACGGATGGTCGGAGCCAAAATGGCAGCATGCGCGTCGACAGGAAATACAAGTGCTTCGCTGGCAATCTATGCCAGTACCGCAAAACTGTTCCGCGTCGTCGTTTTTGTCGGCAGCGGGAAAATCGCCTACGGGAAGCTCTCGCAGGCTCTCGACTACGACGCGAAGACGTTGCAGGTATTGGGCGACTTTGATGACGCACTTGAACGAGTGCGGGAAGTCTCGGGCGAACGCGGCATCTACCTCTGCAACAGCGTCAACCCATTTCGACTCGAAGGCCAGAAGTCGATCATGTACCGAGTACTCGAATCGCTCAACTGGCAAGTTCCCGACTGGATTGTCGTACCTGGCGGAAACCTGGGCAATTCGTCGGCTTTCGGAAAAGCATTCGTCGAACTGAAGCAACTCGGATTGATCGACCGTATTCCACGATTGGCTGTAATCAATGCTGCCGGTGCCAATACGCTGTATCAGCTTTACGAAGAACAAGGTGTTCGCTGGGACGGCGGGATGTCGGACGACGGGACGATCGAGGCATTCTTCGACAAAATGGCTCGTGAAAATCGCAAAGCGTCAACAATCGCGAGTGCGATTGAAATTAACCGGCCCGTTAATCTGAAGAAATGTCTTCGAGCTCTGGATGCCTGTGACGGTGTTGTCAGACAGGTTTCCGACCAGGAAATTCTCGACGCCAAAGCACAAGTGGGTGCCGGGGGATTCGGCTGCGAACCCGCCAGCGGAGCGAGTGTTGCCGGAGCAAAGCGGTTACGTGAAGAAGGCGTCATCGCCACTGGTGACCGCGTCGTTTGCATTTTGACAGGCCACCAGTTGAAAGATCCCGACGCAACGGTGGCATATCACTCAGGGAACAAAACCCTGTTTGAAGAAAAACTCGGTACGCGAGGAGTCGAAATGGCAAGCTTTGCAAACAGCCCGTTGGTCGTCGAGAACAACCTGCAAAAGATTATCGAAGTGCTTGAACGATGAACCGCATCGTGAACTCGAAACGGCAGCCCTGGTCACAACCGCCGACCTGACGGAATGGGTCGATACCCTGACGAAAATCCCGCCGGTCGCGCGTGCCGTTCCATTTGAGAACACCGCGCACGTCGATCTGAAAATATCCGTCATGATCATGACGACCAATTAAAGGCCCCAATTAAAGGCCCCAATTAAAGGCCTGAGCACGGTTATCGGGAATCAGTCGGCCAATTCGTGAATCGTATTGTGGATCACGCCACTGTAAGGGATGCCGTCAATGGTACGGAACGAATACCTGATCTCCATGCACCATGTCGGTCGAAGATCCGGTGTCTCGAATTCTGCAGTCGTGCCACTCGCCGATAAATTCACTTCGCGAACGGCAAGCGGCTGCTCGTTGTAATGATCCGATCCGTAGTTGGCCGTCCTCTTCAATGACCACGTTTTTATTTTAACGCTCTCTTTATTCACCGATGCGGAATCCAGCGATTCGGTAAACGTCAATTGAATCTTTCCCTTTCTGGCGTGAAGCCGGATCGGAAGATGCATCGGCCGACCGGTGGCTCGCAACCGATAGAGGCCACCGGGCTGGATGGCATTACCCGCCCACGCAAACATTCCACACAGGTAAAGCTGGCCATCTGAAGGATGGAAGCGTCCACGCATGACGCCTGTCGGGAACGCCGCTATGGGCAATTCGATCATTCCACCCTGCATGCCTCGGCCAGTCTTTTCGTGCGGGACGACAAAGACTTTTCCAAAACCGTACGACAAATTCAGCAGCGATCCATTCAACGCTCCCCAGCGTTTGCTATCGACCCACAGCAACTCGGCAGGAGACCTGTCGAACGCGTTCGTAACCCAGCATAACGGTGGTTCCATGGCTGCGTCGGATGAATCAGTCACGTCGTGATAGCCGAACATATTGCCA
This sequence comes from Schlesneria sp., assembly GCA_025353525.1. GTDB lineage: Bacteria > Planctomycetota > Planctomycetia > Planctomycetales > Planctomycetaceae > Schlesneria. Next base: position 12,227 of record JANXOO010000281.1, read on the forward strand.
TAAAACCGGGGCTTGCCCGAAGGATCGGCCGTGACCCAGTTGATGCGATTCTTGGGATTCCAGAACCCTTCCTGATCGGTGACGACAAAGGAACCGTCGGGGTTGAGGCAAACGCCATTGGCCGCCCGAAAACCCGTTGCAAGGATATCTGTCCGCGAACCATCGTTGCTGACTCGCAGCAACGTACCATGATGAGGAACCACTGCGGCGAGCGCGTGGCGGCCCGATTTGGCGTAGTAGAAATTTCCTTCCGCGTCCGTCTGCAAACCCATTGCAAATTCGTGGAAGTGCTCGGTCACCTGATGATCATTGTTCAGACACTCGTAGTAATCCGTCTCGCCATCGCCGTTCAAATCATGCAGCACTGTTAGTTGATCCCGGCAAATCACATGGATTTTTCCGTGAACGAACTTTAAGCCCAATGGCTGAAACAGTCCCGAAGCGATTCTCCGCCAGCGTAACGTCGGTGCGGGTGCCGGTTCGGTGACGGACTCTGCTGCGGGAGACATCTCGACCAGCCAGACATCGCCGTCCCAGGTACAGACGGCAATACGCCCGTCGGGGAGGAAATCGAGTCCCGTGAATCGAACCTGTGCGAGCCACGGATTTGACTCGGGTGCCGTCAACGTATCGGATTCAAACGGACCTGCGTCTTTTCCGAATGTTGTCCGCGTTTCAATTTGTTGAGCCCAGCGAGGTGGCCCTCCGTTTGTGTACTGTGACAAATCGGTGTCGGATGCCGGAATCGACGGATTGCAGATTCCGGAGTCGTTCGTGATCCGTTTGTCCCGCTCGTCGTCCGGCCCAACTGCGGCCGTCCAGATCGTGAATTTTAATGGCTCCTGGCCCGCCGGGATTTTCAGGCTCAATCTCCCACCGGTTCCGACCCACTTGACCGGCGTTGTTCGGGGAACGAATCCTGCGACAACCGTTCCTGACACAACTGTTGCTGGCGACGTTGGCGCCGCGGTTTTGTTACTGCGAATTTCGCGGTCGTCGGCTTTTCCATTCGCGGTCGTGCATGCGTAGACAGTTCCATCCGTACCATCGATGGCAAAAGTTCGCGTACCGGGATTCACGTTCTCTGTTACCTGAAGTTCGATGTCACGGTCGCGCGGCCCGACATTCAATGTACGGAGAAACCAGGGTGAATGAGTCTCCGCAAGTGGCGTATGCAACCCAGGTAATTCGAATACACTGGTTGACCCAATTGTGTACGACAAGACCGACTGCTGCCCAAAGTGGTACAAACCTCGAAACCTGCCCCAATTGCGGGGCAGTGGTCCGTATCTCAGACCGTCACGCCCTTTGACTCGAAGGTCATCGCGAAACTCGCCTGTTTCCGGATTCGACCAGCCCGGACCTGTGGAATTGCTCGCGGTGATCGAACCGACAATGCGCGGATGAATGGCGTGCTCGCCGTTGAACTGGATGCCTCGCCAATCAATGAATGAATCGCCGTTCGCGTCTGCCTGGGGACGACTCCATGAAGCCGCCATACGCAGAGTATCAGTATCGAAGATCGTCCAGTGGCGACCTCGCGAAACCCCGCCCGCTCCGGGGTCAAGTCGGATTGCGATCCCCTTATAGGCGAGGTTATGCGTGTCACCGGGAATTTCGTACGTGTGTGTCAGGCTGGGACCGTAGTCCATTGCACTCCATGGCTCGATCTTGACCGGCAAAGGACCGCGTGTATCACCGTGTGGCAATCTTGCGAGAAGGCGGGCATCGACCGGTACGAACTGCGCAGGATTATGCGAACGAAGATACGTCTCGCGGATGTAGTGTATGACATCGTATTTTTGAGAGGGGACCATCCACGTCTGAGCGGCCATTAATCCGAAGCCGCTCGTCAG
>JANXOO010000332.1 GCA_025353525.1 Schlesneria sp.
AGGAGACGAGGCACGTTGCGAGGGCGCTCTGAGAGACTGACCGGGGTTCCTCGTTTCTTCGTTCGTGCATGGCATTTTTGGGGGAGTCATTTTTTCTATCTTGACTTCGCTGTGCGTCTGCGCCTTGTGGTTCACTCTTTAATTCGTGTTCTTTATGTTGGTGTGGGCGTTTGTTTCGGGATGAGGAATTCGTTATTGGTGTTTGTCATGTGGGGAGACACAGCGACGTGGCGGCTCGGTCGGAGCCTCGCCCTTCCATGATGCGGATTCGCCTTTTTTTGCCTGTCTTCGCTGTGTCTTTGTGCCTTGTGGTTCACTTCCTCTTTCGACGATTCGCCTTGGAGAAATCGACTGGCATGTCAGCAACTTGCGACAATTGTTCATGCGCAGATCCTTAGCTTGAAAGTCATGCTTCCACCGACGCGGGGCCGGTGGAGAGACAACAACGCAAATCGTTGGTTCCAGTCAGCAAATTCCCGGCAAATTCAAAATCCGCCCGTGTGGTGTTCAAACGTATTTTTTGCGTGACTCGTCTTGCCGAAAATGGTCGATTGGAACGATACTCTGCCAATTCCGGATGGCTCCGCTTCTGCCAAGGTCTTTACTGATGTCGAATGACGAACACGAACCGACGAATGGGCCCGTTAACGCGACCCATTTTTTGCTACAGTTGCTAGGTGAACTGGATGCCAAAATCGGAGCCATTTGGGTCGGTGGTTCTGGCCAGTTGCTCCCCGTTTACGCTCAGGGACTCGACGAAAGTGGCCTTTTTGATGGGGAAGACGGTAAACGACTCTTGGCACAGGTGCTGAGCGATACGCTCAATCAGGGGCATGCACAAACGTATGACACCGAAGGGATGATCGAGCCCAAGGCGTTCGGACATGCGACTTTGTTCGTCGCTCCACTATTGATTCCGAACGCACGACCAGGCGTGATACTGGTCGTCGAACGTCCGAACCTTCCGCAGCAGCAGCGACTTGGCGTGGTTCGGCATATCGATTTGCGATGCCGCGAACTCGCCCGTCAAATTGCGATGATGGCCCAGCCGACGCAGGGTTCCGGCCCTGAACTAACATCGCAACCGATGCCGCAACCGGTGGTGGTACCTCAACCGGCATTCGCGCCGACTTTCACACCGGCCCCGCAACCAACATTTGCGCCGATGGCTCCTCCGATGATGACTGCGGCAGGCCCTCAGATGGCTGCCCCTCAGATGGCTTCGGCGCAGATGGCTTCGGCGCAGATGGCCGCGCCGCAAATGAGTGCGTCTCAGATGGCAGCACCTCAGATTTCGATGCAACACCCGGCAGCGCCGCAGATGGCATCCATGCAAGCCCCTGCGGCGATGCGCCAGGTGGTTGATCCGCGCACTGTGTTCGATTACTTGCTCGCGCTCCAGCGCAGTCTTGATTTGAATGAAGTGGCCAACGTCGCCGTCAATGACGGGCGGGTTCTTTTGGCCGCCGACCGGGTCAGCCTTGCCATGAGTCGCGGTAAAAATGCGGTGATCAAAGCGGTCAGCGGTCAGGAATCGGTTCATCCCCGGGGAAACCTGATTCGCGCGATGCGTCGGCTGACGCAGAAAGTTATCAATGCGGGTGAGCCGTTCCGTTACGACGGTTCACTTGGCAATGTCCCCCAACAGCTTGAAGAACCACTCGCCGAATTCATTCAGGAGGCGGGGGCGCGGTTTCTGCTGATCGTACCGTTGCTTGAGCCCGAACGACTGGTCAAGCCCGAAGAACCGATGGGGGGTGGTAAGGTCAAGCCGGTCGAACGCAAGCCGATTGGTGCGTTAATCATCGAGCAGATGTCGAGCAGCGAGCCGTCAGCGCAAATGAAAAGTACGCTCGATTCCGTCATCGATCACATTGCAGCGGCTGCCTACAATTCCAAATCGCACAGCACCATTTTCCTGTTGCCGGTATGGCGTTCGACGGGCCGCTTCTTTGAATGGTTGCGAGGCCGCCGACTGGCGATTGCCGCTGCAATCGTGATGGTAATCACCATTGCTACCGTGGCGATGGTCGTCGTACCCTGGGACTATCGGGTCGACGGCAAAGGAAAACTAATGCCGATCATTCAGCGAGAAGTTTTCGCGCCTGAAGATGGCCAGGTCATTGACGTTCTGTTCGACGAAGACAAACCGGTCGAGAAAGACACACCGCTAGTCCGGCTGCGTAACGACGAACTGGAAGCCGAAATGGTCAAGGTGCGCAACGAGCTGCAGGAAAAAACGGAATTGCTCAATTCTCTGAAGGCCCAGTTTGAAGAAGCGGATTCTGTTCGCAAGGCTGATGAAGCGCTGAAAGTCCAGGGAAAGCTGGTTGAAACCGAAATCGAAGTGAAGGGGGCGACCGAGCAATACAAGATTCTCAAAGATCGCCGGGAACGGCTGACGGTCCGTGCACCGATGGCAGGCAGGGTGACGACATTTCAGGTGCAGCAATTGTTGTTGAATCGTCCGGTCAAACGAGGCGATTTGCTGCTCGAAGTGATGGATGAAACGGGGCCCTGGCAACTCGAACTGGAAATTGCCGAACACCGCGTCGGGCGCATTCTGAAAGCGCAGGCAGCGCTGAAGAAAAGTAACCTGGACATCGAGTATCGCCTGTTGACGAGCCCCGAGAAAAGTTTTCAGGCCACGCTGAATATGCTGGCAACTCGAACGGTGACGGTGGAAACAGATGGCAGCGTTCTGGAAGCCCGTGCGACACTCGATACCAATAAGGAATTGCCGTCACGCGCGATTGGTGCCGAAGTACGAGCTCGAATCGGTTGCGGCAAATCCTGTCTGGGTGACGTGCTGTTTGGCGATATCATCGAATTCGCGATGAAATATCTGTGGTGGTAAGGATCGTCGCATCAATAAAATACTAAGAGTTTTTACCACAGAGACCCAGAGGCACAGAGAAGAGACAAAGCGAGGAATGAATGAATTTCAGGCTTGAGGTCTGGCAAAACTGAATTCCTCGGTGCCTTTGGTTAGTTTCCTCTTTCGACTATTTGCCGTGGGGGAATTGACTGGCATGCCAGCGATTTGCGCAATTGTTCGTGCGCCGATTGCGGGGTTACCGGATTTCCTGACCTGCCTTTGCCTGGGTTGTGTTCAGCTTGCGCGTTCGAACAGTGATTGGGTTTTGACGATCGCGCTGTGCTCGGGAAACGTGTGGAACGCGTGCACCAGGATGCTGTCGCGACTGACTTCCGTGCGGATCAGACTGAGCGGTCCTGGTAACAAACGGTTGATGGCGGGGAGTCGCGCTGACAAATCGGCTCGCTGGCAGTCCTGTTCGAGTTCTTCGTTCAGCCGCAGAAAAACATCGAGGTGCAATCGTTCAAGCTGGCAACTCACGTCGTATTTGACACCCGCTGCAACTTCGGCAGAGACCGTCCGGCAGCCGCGCAATCGATAGTCGACAAGGCGTCGGGTCGTGGGGAGCTGTTCGCGGTGATCGACGATGACTTCGGTCAGCGAACTCGATCCCATGTGCAACATCAGAACGTGTCCCGAAGCATTCAATCGAATGTCGAGTCTCGCGTTCGAGTGCTTCAACGTCAGACAGCAATGATGCTCGAACAGCTCGGGGTGCAGAGCGCGACTGTATGTACGCAGCGCCAGTTCCGAGACATCGGGTCGAATCATCTGAACGGACATTATTTCCCTCGTGAAATCACACCACGAGAACAATTGTAGGGATCAGAACCGTGCCAACGCCATTCCGGGTTCATGGAATTGCATTGATTTAGACGGTTTATTCAGCCTGTTCACGTCGCGGTTCACTGGTCATCGTGCGATGCGGTCGGTGGACGAGTTTACCGACGACGCGACCGCAGCGGCACCTGAGGTGCCGCCGCCTGTCGAAGCGGGGAACTCGATGAATGACGTTGCTGATTTGCAGGTCAAACCGACGATTCTGAGGCCTGCATTTCTGCCTGACCCTTGCGGTGACAGAAGTCGCCGAACGATTCACCATTGTGGCGATTCGACTTGTAGAATCCCAGTGCGACTGCCAGTGTCGACGCCACCTCGGCCTGCGGGACCGAGTCCTTATAGATGTAGGCCAATCGCGTTCCCTGAGCGTTTCCACCAAGGTAAATGGTATATTTACCCAACGCACCGCCAACTCCTGCCTGTTTTCCTACGAGTCCGATGTCGGGGGTATAGGGGCGAGCACATCCGTTTGGGCAGCCGGTCATGTGAACAGAAATCCGGTCATGCCCGATTCCCAATTTCGCCATGGCGACATCCAGTTCATCAAGGATTGTCGGCAACGCGCGTTCAGACTCCGTAATCGATAATCCGCATGTGGGGAACGCGGGACAGGCGATGGCGTACCGTCGCAATAACGTCAATTCGTGGTCCTGTTTGATTCCGTGTTCCACCAGAATCCTGATGATGTCGGATTTATCCTGCGGTTTGATATCGCACAGAATGACCGACTGCAGCGCCGTCAGCCGCGTCTGCATACCGTACTTTTTCAGGATTGTTCGTAACCCGGTCTTGATCCGCAGTGCTCCTTCGTCCTTGATTCG
>JANXOO010000334.1 GCA_025353525.1 Schlesneria sp.
GTTTTCGCGAGCGATCTCGAATGCTGCCCAAAGATGTGGCTCGCGTCGGGTCGTGAATCGGAATGCAACTCCGACCGGTCCTCGCCAAAAGTACAAGGTGAGGTCCGTCACTTCGAACGGAGTCACGCGAAGAACAGCGTCGTCGGGCCAGGGAGCTCGCAGTTTTGCCAACCCGTGAAATCTCGCGATCCGACGAACGGGATTTCCAATCGCGTCGGTCGCCCAGTTGTAAGGTTCTCCTTCGACCTGCGCGAGCCATCGTTTTGCTTCGGAATCGGGAAGTTCGTCGTGGCCCGCCGCTTTGTAATCGGTAACAAGCCTGGGACTGTTGGCCGCCCAGGGAGCGATGTCACGTGCGAGCGATGCCGACCAGGGCTCGTTCGCTGCCACATCGGCAACAATTGATTTCGGAATCGGCTTTGGTTCGGGAATGATCGGAGCCGTCTTCTCCGGTCCCGTGCCGGATGGCGGGTCCAGGCTGTCGGGTGAATTCGGCGCCCCGACCGGATCGTCGTTCTGAACGACACTCGGTGACTCATCCTGCCCTGTTTCATCAGGACGTTCCGGTGTCGTTCGTTCAGTCCCGGCAAGTGGCTGCTGAACAGGTTTCGGCCCGTTCACAGGACCGAATACGGCAAATGTTCCGACCCCGACGACGAGCAAAAGGCCAAGGCCAAGGCCAATGATCCACCACCGGCGCGGCGAAGTTCGGTGACGCGTTCGATGTTGCTCGGACGCTCGTTGCAGGATCGCGTCGACATCGAGTTCGATCGGACTGAGTGCTCCGGTCAGTTGTGATTCGAGATGCAGGTGTTCGAGCAGCGCATGACGCAAATCGGGTGACTGCGTCCACCGCGCACGAATGGCATTGACTTCGGCGGAAGTCAGTTCTCCCGCCGATTTCTCCTGGAGCAACTCGATCAGTTCCCTGTCAGTCATGAAGAGCTTCGCCACTCTGGAGAAAGATATCGTGAGAAATTTTGAGGCACAACATTTCAGGAACGTTCATGGTCAGTTGCCCTCACCGGGGCTATTACGTGAAGTACGCATTTGCAGACAGTCTTTCAACGCCTGGCGGGCGCGGTGCATCAACAGTTTGACAGCTCCTTCGCTGCGATGCAGTTCGCGTCCGATATCCGCCAGCTTATGCTGCGAACGATAGTGCAGATCGATCGCCTGTCGGGCGCTGGGACCCAATTCTTCAAGGCATTCGGGAAGGATGCGAATAATGTCGTCGGCGTCTGACCAAAGGGCGTCCGGGGGGAGAACCGATTCCAGTTCCAGGCAAAGTTCCGTCCACGCCACTTCTTTCCGTCGTTTGATATCGCGGACGTGTTCTCGCAACAGGTTACGAGCGATTCCCAGGAGCCACGGACGGATCAGTGCTGTGGAATCGAAGCGGGCTTGTGACAGGTAAAATCGCAAGAAAACTTCCTGCAGCATGTCATCCGCGTCGTTGGACTGTTGCAACCGCGCACGCAGGTAACCGTAAACCGTTCGGCGATTTCGTTCGATCACCAGCGCGAACGCCGCCCTGTCTCCGCGCCGGAGTTGCTCGATCAACGATTGATCCGAAACGTTCGACAAATTCCGTTCCCAACGAAGTTTGTACCAGGCATGCCCCAGTCGAGCGGTCGTGATGCTACGCCGTCAGACCGGGGGCAAGCAACCTTGAACCGCTCAGATCTTTGGTCCGTCATGCGAACACGTCACCGGGTGGTGGAACTTGCCGATGCACTGCGAGCGAGTGCCAGTGCTCCCTGGACGACAACGCTTTCCGCCAATTCCGCCGGAACGAGGCGAAAGGCGTCACGAAGGGGAGGAAACACAAATGTTTGAACGGCTGATCGCAACGGAGCAAAGAAAATATCGTCACCCACAAGTGATACTCCGCCCCCCACGATGATGACTTCCGGAGCGACCAGGGTGATCAATTGTGCGATCGCCCATCCGAGAACATTTGTGGCTGAAATGTATTGGTCTTTGGCTAACTGATTTCCTGCAACCGCCGCTTCGCCGATCATTTTAGTTGTCAGTTGCTGGAAGTCGCCGCCGCACCGTTCACGAAAATCGTACATGTCGCGGGTCATTTCACCCGCCAATTGCATCGTGTGCAAGCGATTGCGAGTGGCAATCGTGATCCCGGGTCCTGCGGCGAACGATTCGACCGTTCGTTTGGGGGAAGTGGCGTCGAGTCCCGGACGCAAATGACCGATTTCTGCTGCTGCCGGACGACCGGTTCCATAAATCGCCTGATCAAAAACCAGCCCGCCGCCGATTCCTGTGCCGACAGTCACATAAAAGACACTTTTCGCACCGCGGCCAGACCCGAAGCATGCTTCTGCCAGCGCCGCAACGTCGCAGTCATTGCCGAGCGTTGCGGGGATTCCAAGTTCTTGTTCGGTCCATTGTGACAGCGGGAAATTGTCCCATCCACTCACCTGGTGGCTCGTTTGCACAATCCCTTTTGCGCCCAGAATGGGTCCGCCAAATCCATAGGCCACATGCGTGACATCATGCCTGGAAACGAGCATCCGGCCGACATCGCTGATTTGCTCGCGAATCCCCCGGGCGCCCCGATTCTGGTCCACGTCGCGACGTTCTAAGGCGACGAAATCCGTTCCATCACCGTGGCCAACCCCTAACTGGAGCTTCGTGCCACCGATTTCGATACCGAGAAACATAGACAGACCCGTCCGCAACCGGAATCTAACGTTGAACAATGTCAGCAGTTCGCGACGTTTCGGATGTCTTCACCGGCTTTTTACCCGATTTTGCAATCGCGGTTTTGACGATGTTATTGACGGGATGGCGTTCTCGCGGAGCAATGGCACGCGAGGTGAGACGATTTTCAAGTCGCATCGCTGCGGGTGATTCTTCTTTGATTCCCGTCGACTCGTTGCTTTTGT
>JANXOO010000377.1 GCA_025353525.1 Schlesneria sp.
GGGAGACCTGGACGGAGATGGCGATCTTGATTTGTACGTCTGCAATTACGTCAATTATGACCCGTATCATCCGCTCCCGTGTGGCAGCGAAGCACGGCCGGGGACTTGCCACCCGATGCAAGTTGATCCGGTACCGGACGAATGCTATTTCAATCAGTCTGACGGTACATTTTCTGCCGAATCACAATCGCGGGGCTTGTTCGGGCCAGGAAACAAGGGGTTAGGGGTCGTCATTGCCGATTTGAACAATGACGGCCTGCCAGACCTTTATGTGGCAAACGATACGACTGCCAATTTTTTGTTTGTGAACAAGGGAAACGGACAGTTTGTCGAATCGGCGAATGAACTGGGATGCGCCGTCAGCCGCGAAGGAGCCCCGCAAGCGAGCATGGGATTGGCGCTCGGCGACTATGACCGAAACGGGTGGCTGGACCTTTACAGTACGCATTTTGTCAAAGAGTCAAACACACTCTACAAGAATCTTGGGCTTGCGGGGTTTCAGGATGTTACCGGCCTGGTCGGGCTGCACACGCCAACGTACAAATACCTGGGATTCGGGACCGTCATGGCGGACTTTAATCAGGATGGTCACGAAGATATTTTTATTACGAACGGGCATGTCGACGACTGGACGAACAAAGGGGATCTCTTTGAAATGGAACCCCAGTTGTTCAGTTTCGAAGGACCTCGATTCGTCGAATGCACATCGAGTGCGGGGCCGTTTTTCACTCGACAATCGATCGGACGTGGAGTTGCCCGAGGTGATTTTGACAACGACGGGGACTGGGATCTGGCGGTCGTCCACCAGAATTCGCCGATGGCGATCCTCAGGAACGATTCAATTCGCGGGAATTGGCTGAAGTTGCGCTGCATCGCTACTCACAATCGTCGTGGCCTGGGAACGCGTGCCGTTCTCAGGCAGGGGGCTGTCGAATTGACTCAGGAAATTGCCGGTGGTACGAGTTATTGTTCTGCACATGAATACGCTTTGATTTTCGGACTCGGCGATCATTCCGAACCATGTATTCTGGATATTCGCTGGCCGGATGGATCGCGGCAAACAATTCGTGACGTGGAAATCAATCGGGAAATGATCGTCCGACAGCCTCGATCGGAATCCCGGAACCAGGTGGATCTGAAGTGAGCCAGAACCAGAGTAACGTTTCTCCGCGAGCGGGATCTTCACATCGGAAAGTCTCCGGAAATGCAAAGTGGGCAGGATTGCCCCGGCGGCACTGGCTTCTGGTGATCGTGCTCGTCGTGGCTGTGTTCTGCGGCGACCGGATTATACGCGCACGCCATCGTTCGTTTGTCGCGAGCCTGAGTCGTGACTGTTTTCGATTGAGCAAGGAAAACCGCTGGACAGAATTGGCACCGGTTTCAGAACGCTGGTCAATTGTCGAACCTCATAAGGCAGAGCCATGGTTATTTCGCGCTGAAGTTGCAGAGAACACAAAGGATTGGGAAAACCTGATTCGGTTTCTGGATCGTGTGCCTCGGGATGATCGCCGTGCGATTGCGGCGCTTGTTCGCAAGGCCGCTGCCGAATTCGAGTATCTGAATCGCCCCTGGGATGGTATCAGGACGTGTGACGAAGTACTGAAGCTGGACCCACGAGTCTTGCTCGCACACAAACAAGGCGTCTTTTTCTGCGTGATGACATTACAACGCGCAGAAGTGGTCCGTCGAATTCGTCATGCGATTCGAATGCGCAGAGAGTCCCCGTGGTCCTACGCTTATCTCGCCAGCGCGAGCTGGATGTACAGTGCCTCGATTTACCGGCAAAACACGCGCTGGCTCGAATCTGATCCTGATAATGAAACCTTACTCGTTGCACGGGCGCTTCACGTCTATACGTCAGAAGTGCAATCCGATCTCGAACGGGCATCTGAATTCACCGATATCCCGTCCGCAGAAGAGATGCTGCAGAGGTTTCCAAAAAATCAGGAACTGATTGCCTACTTCGTGAACAAGAACATTACCGATGGAAATCTTGAACTTGTCCAACAGCTCCTGGATGTGATTCCGCGTGAGCAGTCCGACGCCGACGCAAGATTCTGGCGAGGTCGTGCCTGGTGCGAAGATGCGCTGGGGCAGTTTGATAAAGCTGAACGGTCGTTAAAGCGTGCTTTTGAACTTGATCCTTACTGGTGGAAAGTTCATTTCCAGATGCATGATTTGATGCGGCGACTCGGACGCCACGAGGATTCGGCGAAATTTCTCAAAATTCATCAGGCATCCTGGCTCCTGAGTGCCGAAATCATGACATCCAATCGAACGATCGACCAACTCGACGAACAAAAAATCTGTCGAATGATGCTTGATTTGGCGGACCTCATCGGCGACGATGAGGTAGCTATCGTCTTGCGTGAACGCGTGGCTGCTCTCTGATTTTTCAAATCACATCACTCTTTTCAAAGGAATATTTCGATGTACCGGCTGGCTGGAATTTTATTGTTGTGTGCCGCAGGTTGTGGTGGGTCAGCCGCAAACTTGCCGACTTACGCGGTGACCGGAAGCGTAAAAGTTGGTGGAGTGGCACTTCCCGACACTTCCGTTCAATTGGTTCCTTCCGATCCGACATCAAAGGCCAAAATTGGCGTCGGCAGAACATCCCCGGATGGCAGCTTTGCGATCTTTACAAACGGGCAACGGGGAGCCAATCCGGGCAAGTTCAAAATTGTGCTCCTTTCGGTCACTCAAATGCAGGCAGAACAAGACAAAGCATCAATGAGTTACGAAGACCAGCAAAAGGCAAGGTACGCCGCTTCCGACGCGCTCTCGGGTGGAAAGGCCAAGACGAAGGGAGCTGCCGAAAAGGCCGAGGCAAAGTTCCCGAAAGTATGGGGAAGTGCGGCAACATCGCCTATGGAGATTGAAGTTACTAATGCAGCGCTTCCTCCCATTGAGATTGATATCAAGTAGTCGTGGAAAACACGGCTCGTACTGCTGGCGGCAGGGAAACAGGCATTTGAAAACGCGGTTTTCTG
>JANXOO010000399.1 GCA_025353525.1 Schlesneria sp.
TTCGGGATCGCTCACCCATCCTCAGTTGCTTGGGAATATACGTCATCATCACGGGGACCAGTTCGCTGGTGTGCATCGTCACGCAAGCTTCAAAAAGGTGGGCCACCTGGTCGTCCAGGCCCTCCTTGATGTCGATCATGCGAATCACGGTCTGGCGCTGAATTTTGTCGCGAATCGCAGGGATCGACTCGGAAACGGCGACTTTTCGCAAGCCCCATGCGGCTGCGACCATAACTTCAGGTCGGGGTGATTCGAGCAATTCGATCAGTCGCTTCCATGCGGGTTGAAATTCCAATTGGCCCAGCAGAAGTGCCGCCTGCTCCTGACCTCGCCACCGGTCGCGAGACATCACATCCATCGCGGAACTGCGAACGGTGTCACTGAGTTCGGGGAGCTTCGAAAGTTCCAGTAAACGTTCGCAGACACTGCGTCTAAATCCGGGTTGAGGATCGTCGAGCAATTCAGCCAATGCAAGGACCCGTTCAACTGTCGGAATGCGAAAGCAGGCAACCGCCGCCTGTTCCCGGACGTGGACATCGCCGTTCCTGAACGCTTTTGCCGCCAGTGGAAGAACGAGCGCCGAATCGATTTCGTTCAACCGTTCGAGTCCCCTTGCGACGAGAGACGGGTCGGCGTCATCGGTCATTTCCGTCAAAAGGATGCGAGTCGCCTCGCTGTTATGTCGAGTCAGCAACCTCAAGGCACAGTGCCGATTGATACCTGGCGATGACCGTTGTTCCGAAGCCAATCGTCGGGCGTCACTGTCGAGTCCCGATTCTGCCAGCAGTCCGGCTGCCGACGCTGCTTCGAGTCGAATTTGCGACGGACGAACCAGATCGAGCACAATCTTCAGAAGCGAGGGCAAGGCTGACGATTCACGCACCCGACCGAGGCCGCGAATTGCAAGAACCACATCGTTCTGATGCGTTCCCGGCTTCTCCAATCGCTCGCTCCAGACCGCCCGAATCGGAACGTAATCCCGTTCCGCCAATACGGGCTCGATCAGTTGTCGCAGATTGGCACCATACTTTTGTGATGCAGCGAACAATTTGTCCGACGAGCTGCGGGAATCGAGAACCGTCAATGCCCTTGCAGCCGCGAAACGTGCCACTGGATGCGACGCTTCCAGACCGGCAATTCGTTCCAGAACAGGTATTGTGGCTTGCAGTCCGGGAACCCCCTTTTTATGCCCGAGTGAAATCGACTCGGCAGCCATCCGTTGCATGTCGACTTCCGGGCGTTCGAGACACTTCAACCACGCTCCGCCCAGATCCCGAGGGTGTTCCATAATCACAGGAATGGGCGTGAAGTGCGGGTCAGAATCCATCATAAAGTCGGGCTTGATCTCGGCCATTGCGCGAGAGCCATCGAACGCCAACAGTGTGACGAGCAGAACGCATCGGATTGCAGACATGACAACTTGTTTCATTGAAATCGGGGCAATTACTGAGGACGCGAAATACGATACGTTTGAGCGATCAGTACGATTAACGAAATCACAGAACCGATCCCCAGGAACCACCAGTTCTCGGGAATCAAAGAGTAATTCTGGAATCCGGGCATCCGGATCACCGACAGGGCCGCCGCAACGGGGTTAATCGATAACGCTTTTTCAACAGTATCGTGGCCAAACGGTGCGTCACGTCCGAGCCACACAAGCAACGGCAACGCGCAAATCGACATCAATGCACCATATGCCCCGGCCGTCGCGGCAGCAGTACGCGAAAACAGACTTCCCACGGCAGCCCCCAGCAACATGGCAAACACGGCGGTTGCAGCAAGGCAAATGACGACGCGTTTGACCTGCAACTCCATTCCTGGCTCGATGTAAACCATTACAATGTAACCCGGAAGAGTAGCGCACAGAATCAATGCAAGTGGCAGGATCACGCTCAGCAGTTTGCCCCAGACGATACGTGCAATCGACATCGGTGTCGCCTGCAAGAGTTGCCAGCCGCGGCTTTCACGCTCGCTGCTGATCAGACCCGCCGACAAACTGGGGGTAATCAGAACAACCAATGCCACTTGCATGACGACCATGATGCCGCCGATCGTTTCAACGCCCCAACCCAGAGTTCCGGCGGTTGTGGCGTATGTCAGTCCCAATGAGAGAACAGCGCAGACGGCGACCAGCCGCAGCAACCAGTGAATTCGTCCAAATCGGCGGCAGCGAAACTCCTTGACCATCACAGGATTAACGAAGGACGAGATTCCACGTGACCGGCGCTGGGGATCGACCAGGAAGAACAGGCGGCGGAACAGTCGAATCGGAAGTCCCCGATCATCGCTGATCGTGCCCGCCGGTCGTGATTTGTCAAAGAGAGTGTGATTCAGTCGTGCCATTGTCCAGATCGCGGCAACAAACGAAATGGCGAGCGATGCGGCTGCAAAACGCGACAGCAAGTCAACCTTCGTAATCATCCCCTGATTCGCAAGGTCGCCGGTGCCGGTCAATGACATCATTGCGGCAAACGGCGACAGATTTCGCAAAATTTCACCGAGATCGGCCAACTGCCCTTTTGTCCCCTGAAAGAAATAGTGTGGGCCAAGCGAAAGGACACTCAGGCAAAGGACTGTTCCGTATGTCATACGAACGGCGGCATCGACCGAATTGGAAACGCTGCTGATGAACAATCCCAGGACGGCATACTGCAGAGCCACCAGCGCCAGCAGCAGATAGATTTTGAACAAATCCCCGTACAGCGACAGACCACCCATTGCATAACAGGCACACGCCGCCGGAATGCTCATCGCAAGGATGATTCCCCCCAGTGCAAGAACTGCAATCAGTTTGCCAGTGAAAATCCTCCACGGTCCAAGCGGCGTATTGAGCAACAACGCCAGCGTTCCCTGCTTCGTTTCGCGAACAATACTCGTCGCAGGAAAGACCGGAATCAGGAGCAGGATCGTCGCGAGCAGTCCATAGGCGAATAGCTGAAATACCTGTTGCGACCGAGTACCCGTAAGTGCGACGCGGGCATCAGTCGGCCATCGAATCGCAACAAGTACGGTAAACAGGACGGCCAGACCCACTTGAAGAACCACCATTCGGCGGCGCCTGAGCAGCGTCGTCAGTTCGCGGTGTATCATGGCGTTAAGCATGCGTCGCGCCTCCGGCAACGACAGGCTTCGCGGCGGAAGCCTCCTGAGGGCGGGCGAATGACATAAACGCTTCTTCAAGATCGGTCTGAACCTCGCGGAATTGAGTCACATGAATTCCGCCTTGAATCAGTCGCGTCAGAACGTTACCCAGTTCCGCCTCGGTTTTAGCAGTTCGAAACCGAACCGTTGCTTCGGCGGGAGCTTCGACGACTTCTGCGTCAGGCTCGATGGCCCCGCGAATGATCTTCGCCGCTTCGGTCACCTGACTGGCCGACACGAGGTGCGATTCGATCGTTCGCTGTTGGCTGACTTGTCGGCCAATTTCCTCAACGGTACCGAATGCTCGCAGCTTGCCGTGAGTGACGATTGCGACCTGGTCACAAATGCGAGTTAACTCGGGCAGAATGTGACTCGTGACCAGAAGCGTCTTTCCCTGTTTCGCCAAACGGATCAGCAGGTCGCGCATCTCGATACGCGCTTGCGGATCGAGGCCGTTAACAGGTTCATCCAGAATTAGCACTTTGGGATCGTGAAGCAGCGTGCGAGCGAGTCCGACACGCTGTTGCATACCGTGACTGAGGCTTTCAACAAATCGGTCTTTCATATAGGTCGTGCCGGTTGTCTCCATCACCTCGTCGATCCGATTCCTTCGGACCCTTGGAGCAATTCCGAACGCGGCACCGAAAAAGTCGAGATACTCGCGTACTCGCATATTGTCGTACGAACCGAACGTATCGGGCATGTATCCGACCAGCCGTTTGATTCGGCCGGAATCCCTCACACAATCGACGCCGTCAATCGTTGCGGTTCCCGATGTCGGGCGAATCAGTCCGACCAGAATCTTGATTGTGGTTGTCTTTCCCGCACCGTTTGGGCCGATCAGCCCCAGAATCTGGCCCGAATACAACGTCAAATTCAAGCCGCTGAGTGCGGTAAAGGCTCCGAATTGTTTTGTAAGATCCTTCATGACAACGACAGGAGTTCCCTCTGCCGTTCCATTCGTCTGCTTCGACGCCATTCGTCAGTCCTTCGCCGTTTGTTCCAGAGTTTTCGCCCAAAGTTGTATTCCGAGCGATTCGATTCGCCAATAATTGACTTTCGCCATCGAGCCGTTTGCCATCGAGCCGTTTGCCAGAGCATTCGAGCCCGTCCGTGTCTCGGTGCCTGCCCCGGAATTCGTCTGGGTCAGTTCGGGACGAGTCGGATCTCCGCCAGTAATTCCCAATGTCAGACCGCCATCGGCGGCGACTGTCAGTACGTCCGCGTCCGAAATATCGATCGTCAGTGCCCCGACGGGATCGATGATTGATTCGAGCGTCGTTGCTTGACCGTCTTTGATTCCATGGACTTGAACTCGTCCGATCGGCCCCGAAACTTTGATGCTGATTCGAGCCCGGCTGACTTTCAATGGAATCAGTTCTCGCGGTATTCGGAAACTCAGCCACGTCGTGCCTGGTGAAGACCGCTCGTGCCACTCTTTGCGACCATAGTTCCACATCGTCGCCGCTGGCGTTCCGTCAGGGCTCTGGCGGTTACGATAGGGAATCAGCGGTGCGGGGATCGTGAATTCAACTCCAGGAAGTGGTCGTTCCAGAATGAGCGGAACCGCCATCAGTGTGGCGCCTTGCTGTTTCATATCGTCGGCGAATTTTAACCCGTGATCCCAACGATCCGTCCAGAACATCAACTGAGGCCGGTCGGGGTAGTCTTTTCGTTTCGGGTTACTCAACAGAGTTTGCAGAGCCTTTCGGCGGCGGTTTTGCTCGTCCGAAACCAGACCGGTACCCAGAAATTGATCGGGTTCAAAGACGTTGTCGGCCCGCGCTACAAACCCACCATCATTTTTTGTTGTGACTCCAATGCGGCCCTCTCGCGATGCCACCAAAGCATCGGAACCCAGCGGGATTCGACCGGAACTGGTCCCAACGAGGCCGTTAATATCGAAAGTTGCGTGGGCCTCGATCCGGTCAACGACCGTTTCGGATCGGCGATAGGTCGATGTTCGCAACCCGGCTGCTTGAGGCAGGTTTTCCCACTGACTTTCTCCGAAGTCCGTAACAACGAGACGGCGAGAATTGTTTTCGAGTCCCGTCATATCGGGCAGCATCGTACCTCCTCGAGTCACGCGCACTGGAGCGGCACTTCCTTCAGGATGGTAGACAGCAACGGTTCCGCGATCCTGCACGCCGTCGGTACCGGGCATTCCTTGCACCAGTTGAATACT
>JANXOO010000450.1 GCA_025353525.1 Schlesneria sp.
AACCACCGATACCGCCTACCGATGGGGGCCCGACAATCAGGGGTACAGCGCGATTTTGTTCTTCCGCGATGGATGCGTCGTCAATTTCAACCCGAATGACTTCGCGACCCCGCGATGAAATTCTTGTGGCATCGTAAAAACTGCAGAATTGCGGTCCAAACAGATGCTCTGTAGTTCAATCTCTTCCAACCTGCGCACCTGGTTTGTTGAAGAACCAGAAACAGGGGCAAAACACGGTTTGTTCACACATTCGCCGAATGTTTACGCGACATTCCGGCCTAAACTATGCGCCGTTGTGTGCTTGCGTTGAATTCTCGGCACTTCTTCTGTATTACCGGGTGCGTTGATTTGAAACCGTTTACGGCAATACAGGGGGACAGACCCAATTTTGCGGGCGAAACCCTCGTTGGCGACGCTTTTGGGGCTCTTGCCTCAGGTTTCTTCGCTACGAAAATGCGTCAGTCCCCGGCCAGTGAACGGGCGTTAATTTAGTTCTGAATTTGAAAACCCGTTGTGGAAACAAGATGCCACTTTTCGGTTCGCACCTGAGTATCGCCGGCGGCTATTACAAGGCCGTTGATGCTGCCGCGGAACTCGGATTGCAAACTGTGCAGCTCTTCACAAAAAACAATAACCAGTGGAAAGGGAAGCCGCTGGCAGACGACGACATTCGACGGTTCCGCGACGCGGTCGAACGGACAGGGATTCTGCGCCCTTGCGCCCACAACAGTTATCTGATTAATCTGGCGAGTCCCGACGACACCTTATGGCAAAAATCGGTCGACGCACTTGTCGACGAACTGCAACGAGCGGAATTGCTGGGACTTGCAGGGGTCGTCATGCATCCCGGCAGCTTCGTGGCCTCATCAGAATCTGAAGGCCAGCAGCGGATCGTCAAAGGACTGGACGAGGCTCATCAGCGCACGACCGGACTGCAGTGTCAGTACTGGCTGGAAACGACGGCAGGGCAGGGTTCGTGTCTGGGTCACCGGTTCGAGCAGATCGGATACGTCCTGAATGAAGTCCGCGAATCTGATCGGCTGGGAGTTTGCGTCGATTCGTGTCATATTTTCGCGGCCGGATACCCGCTGCAAACCAAATCCGAATATGCGGCGACGATGGACGAGTTCGACCGATCGATCGGAATTCAGCGCATTCGAGCGTGGCATCTGAACGACAGCAAAAAGGCGTTCGGAAGTCGCGTCGACCGCCACGAACACATCGGCGAAGGCTTTCTGGGTATCGAACCGTTCCGTCACATCGTCAACGATCCCCGTTTTGCTGAGATTCCGATGTACCTGGAAACGGAAAAAGGGGAGCGAGACGGCGTGAACCTTGACGCCATGAACCTCGCGACGCTGCAAGGATTGATTGTTAAAAAGCGAAAACAGAAGTGAAGTTCGCTTGCAAACTTCCTTGTCAGGCACCATACTCTCCCCCCCCGTCTCAACCATGTTGGTTGATGAGCTGACGAGGTCGGCTCGCCGGGCTTTTGCCCGGTGATGATGATGAACTCCTCCCGCGTTTCCACAAGAAACGGGTTCCGGTTTTCCGGGATCGCCAACCTGAGGTCCATTGCGATGAATGCCTATACCAAGACCGAAATCAAGAAGCTTCGCAAGAAGCGTCAACGCCTGAAGAAAAAGCTGCGATGTCGGTTCTGTCCCCACGGTTGCGACAAATCACCACGTCCGATCTTCGTCGATTACAAGGATCTCAAGACCCTTCGAACGATGATCGATCGCGAAGGCAACATGCTCGCTCGCCGCAAGACCGGTAACTGTGCCAAGTTCCAGCGAGCGGTTCGTGAAGCAATTCTGCGAGCTCGCTATGTCGGACTTCTGCCTTATGTCGCGGAAGAGTGAGTTTTCGCTCGCGAGATTGATACGAATGTAAACAGGCCCGGCACACCAGTTGCCGGGCTTTTTCATTGGAGGAACGTCATGCCGCAATTTGAGCTCACAGAATCGCAAATCGATCAGTTCCATGACGACGGATACCTCGTCGTAAAAAATCTGCTGGACGCCGAAGAAGTCGACCTGTTGGGCAAAATTGCGAGGATCGACCATAGCCTGCAGACAAATGCCACCAGCCGGGCTGACGGTGAAGGGGGCGCGGTGAAACTTGTTGTCAGCAACGATCTGCCCGACGACACCATCTATGGTTCAATCGTCCGCAGCCGCCGGATTGTGTCGACGATGGAACGGTTGCTCGACGACGAAGTCTATCACTACCACCACAAGATGATCCTGAAAGAGGCTCGCGTGGGAGGTGCGTGGGCATGGCATCAGGATTACGGTTACTGGTACGGAAATGGCTGCCTCTTTCCCGATATGGCCAGTTGCATGATTGCCGTCGACAAGGCAACCAAAGAAAACGGTTGCTTGCAGGTCGTCAAACATTCCCATCTGTCGGGACGCATGGACCATCTGAAGGTCGGAGATCAAACAGGAGCTGATCCCGAACGTGTCGCCGAAATATTGAAGCGACTTCCTCTTGTCTATTGCGAGCTGGATCCGGGTTCTGCAATCTTTTTTCATGCGAACACTCTGCATCGCTCGGACCAAAACGTCAGCGACAATCCCCGGTGGGCGTTCATCTGTTGCTATAATTCGAAGCACAACGATCCCTACAAGGATTCCAAACATCCCCGCTACAGTCCTCTTGAAGTCCAGGATGACGCACGAGTAAAACAGGTTGGACAGATTCAGTGGCAGAAACTGGATGCGAGTCGCTGAAAAAAGGGGGGGGGCAGGCACCAGGAAAACCGCGGCGCGCCCGGGTCCCCGTTTTTCAGTCGCTGATTCGATGGACGTTGACCATACGTAAACGTCCGAATGGATGCCAAAAGGCA
>JANXOO010000465.1 GCA_025353525.1 Schlesneria sp.
AGGGACGCTCCGCCACGAGGGGACGTTCGAACAACTCCAGCAGGCAACAGGATGCGCAACCCTGTTCGAAATGTTTCTTCAATTGATGGATCGGCCTGCGCCGATGGCGAATGGCTTGCCGAGGGACGATGCGGATGGAAAATAGCTCGCGCTCGACCCAAAATTCCGGCCCGTTCTCGTCGATGCGGTGGTGGCGCATGACGCTGAAAGAACTGCGAGAGATTCTGCGGGATCGCCGCACGATTATTACGCTGATCGGCATGCCGCTTCTGATCTACCCTCTGCTGGGGGTCACGTTTCAAAAGCTGCTGGTAACGCAGGCCGCAGGCAAGACGAAAACTGAATATCGGATCGCATTTACAAACGTTCACGATTCGCGCGTGTTTCGAAAGCTGTTTCACGACGGAACGGTTTTGCAATTGAAACAGTCAGGAGCGCCCGATCCTTCCGTTCGCGAGCCCAAAGGAACTCCCGATGATCCCGTGTTTCAATTCCTCGTGCCGAACAATCCGGACACGAACGCAGATGTTGACGTGTTGGTTTCTGATCGAACAGCCGATATCGGCGTCCATCTGAAAAGTGCCGACGACAATGGTCCCTGGGAATTCGACATCAGCTATCGATCAACGTCACCGTTCAGTATTGATGCTCGGCGGTTTATCGAGGATCGATTGCGTGCGATCAATGACCGGGTCGTGGCAGACCGATTTCGCAGTCTCGATCCACCTGCTGTGGTGCCCATAGAGATCCACCCCAGGCCGGTCGCGTCGGACGATGCCGCCCCGGCGTTTTCGATGGCGACACTGATTCCCCTGATTCTGATCCTGATGACGGTCACGGGAGCAGTCTATCCGGCGATCGACCTGACTGCTGGCGAGCGAGAACGCGGAACTCTGGAAGCACTGATCTCGGCACCCGTCCCGCGACACGAATTGCTGTTTGCCAAATACCTGGCGGTCCTGGCAGTCGCATTGTTAACAGCTCTGGCCAACCTGACATCGATGGTGATCACGGCCTATTCGAGCGGATTAGAGAACCTGCTGTTTGGTTCGGGCGGAATCAGCCTCAGGATGCTCGGGCTGATTTTTGGTCTGTTGATCGTCTTCGCAGGCTTTTTTGCCTCCGTGATTCTGATCCTGACCAGTTTCGCGCGCAGCTTTAAAGAAGCTCAGGCATATCTGATTCCTGTAATGCTGGTTTCGTTGGCTCCCGGAGTTCTCTGTCTACTGCCAGGAATCGAGATGACTGGCTGGATGTCTGTCACTCCATTGGTCAACATCGTGATTCTTGCAAGGGACATCTTTGACGGGCGAGCGCAGTCGGTTTGGATCCTGGCAACACTTCTGTCGACGGTCCTGTATTCTGCCGTCGCGCTGACGGTGGCTGCTCGCATTTTCGGAACAGACGCGGTTTTGTACGGTAGTGAAGGGAGTTGGACCGATCTTTTACGGCGACCGTCGACGCGCCGTTCTGCGGCAACGCTGACGCAGTCAATATTTTATCTGGCGGTGCTTTTTCCGGCATTCCTGATTCTGAGCGGCGTACCAGGCCGCATGACGGGACTTTGGATCGAAGGCAAACTTATCGGCAACGCCGTCGTGACGATCGTCCTGTTTGCGGCAGGACCTTTGGCACTCGCTCGCTGGAACGGTGTGGATCGGCGCGCGGGGTTCCGATTGCGCGGGGCGTCGGTTCTGGTCTTTATAGCGGCGATTCTGCTGGGGCTTTCGCTGTGGCCATTTGCGTACGAACTGGAATTGATGGTGGTTCCAGCCGATCGAATCGAGATAATGAAAGATCTCTTCACGAAAATTAAAGCAATGCTTGACGCGATTCCGCTTCCTTTAAAACTGCTGGCGATAGCGCTTGTACCCGCCGTTTGCGAGGAACTTTTCTTTCGCGGTTACCTGCTGACGTCCTTGCGAACGCGCATGACGACTCCGATCGCGATTGGGCTGTCAGGGTGTCTGTTCGGATTGTTCCACGTCGTTGCTCTCGATTCGCTCTCTTTCGAGCGTTTCGTACCGACCTGTTTTATGGGTTTGATTCTTGGAAGTGTTTGTTGCCGTACTGAAAGCGTCCTGCCGGGGATGTTGCTGCACTCGATACACAACGGGATTTTGCTGTCGATGTCGTCTTTTACAAAAGAGCTGGCGGAACTCGGATTCGGAGCTGAAATGCGAGAGCATTTGCCATCGTTGTGGCTGGTTACTGCAGGAATTACCGTTGTGATTGCGACCGGATTCATGGTGCTCGGATCCCGAAGACACTCGGCGAGCGACTTGTCTAATGCCGTCACGTAATCGGACTCATCAAAATACATGCGAAAGGAGCATGCTCGATCCATGAAATATCGCAG
>JANXOO010000466.1 GCA_025353525.1 Schlesneria sp.
GCAGGTGCGGTCTCCCCTTGGGCAGCGGTGCCATTGAGAGCAGCATCCGCCGAGTGATCAATCTACGATTGAAAGGGAACGGGATCTTCTGGCTCGAACGTCACGCGGAAGAAATGTTGCAGTTGCGTCTTTTGGTGATCAGCCGACGTTGGGACGAGCGGGTCAAGCAGATGCGATTGTGGGCGAAGAAGAACCACCTCGCCGACTGGCACTGGACGCCTCGCCCGATGTCCGGAAAACTTGAATCGCAAACAGCGGAGGCGAAAACTGCCGTATAACCAAGGTGATTCAGGGACGCAAAACGGGATTGCACCCCGTCAAAGTTCTTCCGTGGAAATAACAGATTCTTTGGAGTGAATTAGCATGCAAATGAAATCTAAACACCATTTGTCTGGAAGCGACGCGTTTGCTGCGTTTTGCATATTGTCAATGTTTTTGACAGTAACGGTTCATTTGCATTCAGCAGACGAATCAACTTCTGATGAAACAGACAATATCATTCCACACGTCGATAAAATAGAATCAATGGTTGCTGAACTATATTGTAACCCGTACGAGATATTGGGCTCGTCGGACATCGAAAAATTTCAATTACCACGAAGGGAGTATCAGTCGGTTCTCAATCTTTTCCGGGAATTCGTTAAGGAAAATGACAAAGATCTGACAGGTGAAAACGAAATTGGCACGATACGGATCACGTTAAAAGACGGACGATGTGTCCGTATCTGTTGGTTTGATCGCGGCAAAAACCGTATGCGGTTTTCTGTCGGGGGGCGCTCGTATATTCGCACTGGTGAATGGTTCGGAAGCAAAGCAGGAAGATATACCGACGAGACGCTGGCAGTTGACAGATACATACGTGCAATATACGAACGCATGCAGGAAAGCGGGGCGAAACCCGACGCCCCGATCGGCTTCAATGGCAACGAAGCCGGCGAGCGGCGTGACTTGGTGGAAGATATCTTCTTTCGATGGTGTCCTGCCGGAAAATTCATAATGGGAGTCGACGATTCTGCGACTTATGTAGAACTCACCGAAGGTTTCTGGCTTGGAGAAACAGAGGTCACCCAAGGGCAGTGGCGAAGCCTCATGGAGACTACACCTTGGAAAGGACGGAAGTTCATTGTGGAAGGAGAAGATTATCCTGCGACTTATATCAGCCATGATCAGGCTGTTCAGTTTGCAAATAAATTGACGGTCCAACAGAGAGCGGCTGGCCGATTGCCAGAAGATTGGAAATATTCGCTGCCCTTAGAAGCACAATGGGAATATGCCTGCCGAGCAGGGACGATCACCGAGTTTTCATTTGGCGATGGGGCATCGAATTCCAGCAAGTTTGGATGGTTTCAAGAAAACGCTAGCAAGAAGAATGAAGAATATGCTCATCGAGTCGGCTTTAAGAAACCGAATGCATGGGAACTTAAAGACATGCATGGCAATGTTCGGGAGTGGTGTAACGATTGGTACAAAGACAAATTTCAAGGAGGTCAAGACCCAGTTGGCCCGTCAACGGGATCTTACCGAGTGTTTCGGGGTGGTAGCTGGATCTTCCCTGCTGGCAGTTGCTATTCTGCTCTTCGTGAATGTTGCAAACCTGATCTGCAGAGCGAAGATTTGGGGTTCCGAATTGCCGCAGTTCCAGAATGAGTCTTGGGAGCCGTGAAACCTCAAGGCAATAAAACTTAGTCATGGACATTTAAAGGGGACATTCTACTTTTCTAGCCGAGAGCGACCTCTTGGCCGCATTGAGGATTCAAGGCCGAGTTGGTTTGCAGCCTGCTGTTGCCATTCTATCCCTCCGAACGGCGTTCCTCGTGCGACGCTTTTACGAAGCGATGCAAGTTCGGCTTCGGTTTCGACGCTGTTGACATATTGAGTCCAGTTCGGCGATTTCGGGACGG
>JANXOO010000493.1 GCA_025353525.1 Schlesneria sp.
GCCAAAACCTCAGAATCTCGAGAAGTCGTCATCACCGGTGCGGGTATTGTCAGCCCGATCGGTATCGGCGTTGATGCGTTCTGGGAGAGCCTGTCAGCAAGCCGCTCGGGTATTCGTCATTGTGAGATGTTTCCCGGTTTCGCGGCACCCGACGGAGTGGGCGCCGAGGTGCGGGGTTTTACCGACGAATCGGCCCGGAAAGTATATCTGAAAGAACAGCGGAAGAACCTGAAGGCGATGTGCCGCGAGATCCAGTTGGGTGTTGCGTCAGCGCTGCTCGCCTTGCAGGATTCATCCATCGACCTGGGTGCGATCGATCACGAGCGTCTGGGTGTCGAATTCGGTGCCAACCTGATGCTGAGTCCTCCCGAGGTGTTGCGCGAGGGTTGTGCGGCCTGCTGCGACGAAGGGACCACTCATTTTCAACCCGGGAACTGGGGTCAATCGGGTCTGGTGAAGCTCGAACCGCTGTGGTTGTTGAGGTATCTGCCGAACATGCCTGCGTGCCATATCAGTATTTCAGCGGACGCCCGCGGGCCAAGCAATTCGCTGACTCTCGACGATGCCTCGGGAAACACTGTCATCGGTGAGGCCTATCGGATTCTGCTGCGAGGATCTGCAGACGTGATGATTGTGGGGGCGACAGGTACGACTTTGCACCCGATCAAGACATTGCATCAGGCATTGTGGAATGATCTGGCTCGAACGCCTGAAGCTCCGGAATGCCGCGCGCGTCCATTCGATCTGAATCGGTCCGGTCGGGTTGTTGCCGAGGGCTCGTGCTCGTTCATCCTGGAAGATCGGCAACACGCCGAAAGACGCGGGGCCAGGATTCTGGGTCGCGTTCTGGGGGCCGGTTCTTCGTGCGTGTCGAATGCGTTGCATCAGCCGGACCACCGCGTCGCATTGGGCAACGCCATGCGGGGTGCGTTGCGGGATGCAGGATTGCGTCCCGATCAGATCGGGCACATCAACGCGCACGGGTTGGGGACGAAAGAAGCCGATATTGCCGAATCGCTGGCGATTCTGGATGTCTTCGGCGACGAACTGGGTCGGCGAATTCCGGTGACAGCACCGAAAAGTTTTCTCGGGAATTCCGGTGCCGGTTCAGGATTACTGGAATTGGCCGCATCGGTTGTCGGTCTGTCGCACGGCGTGATTCCGCACACGCTGAATTATGAAACTCCTGATCCAGCGTGTCCTTTGAACGTTGTTGCCAAACAGCCTCGCGAGACATCGAATCGCGTGGTTCTGAGCGTCAATGTGACTAAGGTCGGTCAGGCTGCGGCATCAATTGTTGACGTTGCCTGATCCAGACTCAACAACGTTTGAATCGGCGTTCTGCCCGCACGATCTCAGAATCTCCCTCTTCTTCGCGACGCAATCAAAGACAGAATTTCCTTCGCACCTCGGGCAGCGCCTGTTTGATGAGTAAACAATCGCCGAAGTGGTGGAATTGATCGGATTGAGGTGGGGTTTGTAACGGGTTGTTGAGGGGGCAGCAGAGAGGCCTGCGCCCTTCACAGGGCTTGAATCGTTCGTGCCTGGATCTGTTTCCGGGGTTGGAAACCCCACGAATTGTCACAAACATCAATGCGGAGCCCCAGCGGGGCGCAGGAGATGTCTTCCGGAGGCCAGCAGGTTCACGAACCTGCACTTCTATTGCGTATTCAGTGCCAGGGACCCAGACCCTTCGATTCTGCCATCGCTTCGCCACAATTTGCACTCGTACATCGGCGGCATCATTCGCAGTGATGGGAGCGTACCGAAGGAATTGGCGTTTTCATGCGAAATACGCCGTTGGGTTTTGTCGCGCCCCGCTGAGGCTTTTTGGGATATTCAGGTACCACTTTATTTGCCGAATGATTGCAACGCGAATTGAGCGCCCCGATACGCGGAAAGTTGGGATGCTTTGGTTTTCAGGACGTGTGAAAAGAATTCAGCCGCTTTGGCGTTGTCCTTGGCCTGCAGGCGACGTTCCCCGATGAAATAGTAGGCTTCGCACAGTTGAGCGTTTTTCAGCTTGGGATCGGTTGTTGCCGAAACGAATTCGACGAGATCCTTTTCCGACAGGTGGCCGCTGAGGAACAGCACCAGCTGATCGATCCAGTCGCGATCTTTCTTTTCCTTGTTAACGCTTTCGGTTGCGATGTTGGTGACGACATCGGGTTTTCCCATCAGGACCAGTGACCAGAGCTTCCAGGGGTTCAGGTATCGCATCGTTTTTTCGTCGATCTGCGTTGCCTGCTCAAACGCTGCGTAGGCACCGTTGTATTCCCTTGAAAAAAACTTTGCGAAGCCAAGGTCGGCATGGGCGACAGGGTTGCCCTCGGCCAGTTTAATAGCGCTATTGTAGTCTTCGATTGCGCCTGCGACATTTCCCTGTGACAGGCGGCAGGTTCCGCGAAGGCTCGTGAACAGCGGATTGGTCGGTTCGATACTCATCGCTTTTGTAAAATCCTGCTCGGCGGCCAGCAGGTTTCCTGCGCCTTGATAGGTATATCCCCGATTTGTATAGGCAACGGCGAAATTCTTATCGATTTCCAGAGCCTTGTTGAAATCGGCCAATGCTTCCTGTGGTTTGCCCTGTTGTTGCAAGAACAATCCGCGATTGTTGTAAACCAGATGGCTGTTCGGAATCGACACGATCGCTGCAGAAAATGCGGCCAGCGCCTTGTCCGGTTGGCCTGACATCACAAGACTTTCCGCGAGGCCAACGTGCGAGCCCAAGTGGCCAGGGTCAGTCTTGATCGCAGCTTCATAGTCGGCAATCGCCGAATTCAGATCCTTCAGATGGATGAACGCCGAAGCTCGCTGATACAGCACGTTAGCTCGCTGTTCTGCCGACAAATTCGTTCGGGCGAGCACTCCTTTTGCGACTTCGACGGCGGCGTTCGCGTGTTCTTTTTTGTCTTCCAGGTTCGCGAGCGCGACCATTCCGTACAGGTAGGGCAGGTAATAATTGATTTCGGCGCTTCCGCCAACTTTCAGTGATTCACGAGCATCCTGGATTCCGTCACGCAGCTCGGCAACGTCTCGTTTGACAACGCCCAGTTCGACGCGGGCACTCGACCTGAGATAAAGTGCTTTGTGATCTTTGGGATTTTGTGAGAGGACCTGAGTCGTCAATTCCTTGCATTTTGCGAAGTCGGCGCTCTGGTAGGCGGCTTCGGCATCGGCTTTGAGTTTTTCATGTTCGGGGTTGGCCTGGCCAGCAGCAATTGACGTGAAAAACAGCACCAGTACGATCCAGCTGCGACAAAACATGACTGACTCCGGGGGATATCGTGAAACGAAACTTGCCGTCCATTTACAGATTCAATCCGGAACTGGTGGTTACGTCAACACGTGGTTCCAAAACAGTTCCTTGCAAAAACACCAGCCGGGTTGTCGAACGAGTCAATTTGGCAGTGCGAACTCCTTGACAGCACGAGTGTTGGCCAGTATCGTCACCGTCGCACCGAAGGGATGGTCCTCTGTATGTCGGCTGACACAATCACTCGTCAGAGTCGGATTTGGGGCGATTTTTCGTGGATAAGCGTTCATGCAGAATGTCCTTGAAGAATGTCCTTGCAGAATGTCCTCGAAGTGCGGTATCGGGTCTCGCCCATTTGCGGAGGCATGGTCCATGTAGCCTGAGAAGTCGACAGGTTCCTGGTTTGCACCGCAAATTTACAGTTGGCTTGCTGGCTGCAGGTCGGTTGTGAGAGGGGTGTCATGGTCGGCTCTTTAGGGTCCGGCTGCGAACGAAGTGGGACTCGTGCCCGCTTTTTTTGTTTTTAGAGACGGAATTTGTGGCGTTTGCTCATCGACATGGTTTTCGCCGCCTGGCGGTAGCTGGTCATCGCCATCTGGCAATAGAGGTAATGCAATGAACGGTCCCGAGCTCTTGAGAGTCGTCGATGCGATTCACAGAGACAAGAGTATTGACAAGGAGATCGTGTTCGAGGGGATCGAGCAAGCGATCCTGTCGGCCGCGCGCAAGCATTACGGCGAAGAAGAATTGATCGATGTTCACGTCGACCGGACGAACGGTCATCCGACAGTCAAGCTGAACAACGTCGAAGTCGACGGTGATGTGCTGGGGCGAATTTCGGCTCAGACCGCCAAGCAAGTCATGATTCAGAAGATTCGAGAAGCCGAACGTGATGCGCTTTATGGCGAATACCACGAGCAGCGCAATCAGATTGTCACCGGGACAGTTTCGAAGCTCGAAGGGGGATCGTCGATCGTCAACCTGGGGAAGGTTGAAGGTTTGCTTCCGCGGGGAGAGCAAATTCCTGGCGAAGGGTTCCGCGTGGGTGATCGCGTTCGGGCGATCGTGCTGGAAGTTCGCAAATCAGGCAGTCGCGTCAAAATCATTCTTTCGCGAATACACGTCGAATTTGTGAGGCGCTTGTTCGAACTTGAGATTCCGGAAGTTTCCGAGCGGATCATTGAAGTCCGGTCCTTGGCGCGTGAAGCGGGTTACCGCTCGAAAGTTGCCGTCAGTTGTATCGATAACAATATCGACGCGGTTGGGGCATGCGTTGGCGTTCGAGGGGCGCGAATCAAGAACATTACCGGCGAGCTGGGTGACGAAAAGATCGACATCGTCCGCTGGAACGATTCGCTGCAGGTGCTTGTTCCTAATGCATTGCAGCCTGCCGAAGTTGAAGATGTCATCCTTTGTCCGATGCTTGGACGCGTCATTGTGCTCGTTCGTGACGACCAGTTGTCGCTGGCGATTGGAAAGCGCGGCCAGAATGTGCGACTGGCCTCCAAGCTGGTCGGTTGGGACATCGAAGTGATGACGCGAGATGAACTCGACGAGCAGCTTGAACGAGCTGTTCAGGCGTTTTCAGAGACTCCGGGTGTCACCGGAGATTTGGCCGAAAGTCTGGTTGCCCAGGGCTTCCTGAGCTTCGATGATTTATCGGTGATCGAGCCCGATCAACTGGCGGAAATGGGTGGGCTGACCGAAGAGCAGTGTGATATCATTGTTGCGCATGCAGAAAGCGAAGGCGAGCGACTGGAGCAAGAGCAGCGATTGCGCAAGGCTCAGGAAAAGAATCAGGCTGTGATCAATTCCAATATCGAGCACGATAGGCTCGAGCAGGAGAAACGACAGAGGATCGCGTTGGAGAATGCTGCTCCCGAACCAGTTGTGTCAAATGGCCATGAAGTCACTGGAAGCAGTGATGCTTCCGTCGATGATGCTTCGCTTGTTGAGGCGGGTGCTGCAGAAGCAGAAGAAGTAAAAGCGGAGACGGTAGAAGGAGTTGCAGGAGAAAGTCAGGCTTGAGGTTCGCTGGTCGCATTTTGTGGTCGCATTTTGTGGTCGTTGTCAGGTCTGGCTCCTTTTCGCCGGAATTTTGCAAATGCTGG
>JANXOO010000499.1 GCA_025353525.1 Schlesneria sp.
CAGGACTTTGCATTTCTGGAAATCAACGACGGAAGTTGCATGGCCAACATTCAAATCGTCGTCGATGCCAGCGTGCCCGATTACCTGATGCTGATGAAACAGATTCATACCGGTGCCAGTGTGGCGGTTGTCGGCCAAATCAAGGAATCGCCCGGCAAGGGGCAGCGAGTCGAAATCCACGCCGAAACCCTGAAGGTGCTCGGCACGGCTGACCCGGCCACTTATCCTCTGCAAAAGAAAGGGCACAGCTTCGAATTTCTGCGGGAAAAGGCCCACCTCAGGCCACGAACAAACACGTTCGGAGCGATTGCCCGGGTCAGAAATGCACTGTGCGCTGCGATCCACGACTTCTTTCAGGCCCGGGAATTTCTTTACGTCCAAACCCCGATCATTACGACCAGCGATTGTGAAGGAGCGGGTCAGGTCTTTCAGGTGACGACACTTGACCTGGCTCGGCTGCAACAGAGTAAAGCGGCGCTCGACTATTCGCACGATTTCTTCGGGAAAAAGGCGGGGCTGACGGTGAGTGGTCAGCTCGAAGGAGAAATCTTTGCAACAGCCGTGGGTGACGTCTACACGTTTGGACCGACGTTTCGTGCTGAAAATTCGAATACCACCCGGCACCTGGCCGAATTCTGGATGGTCGAACCCGAAATGCCATTTTATGAACTCGATGACAACATGGATTTGGCTGAATCGTTCGTTCGTACGATCGTGAAGGACGTACTGAATACTTGCGAAGCAGACCTCGCCTTCTTCAACGAACGGATCGAGCCTGAATTGCTCAAGTCACTGGCGAATATTGTGGAACACGATTTCATTCGCCTCACGTACACCGAAGCCGTCTCGATTCTTGAAAAATCAGGCCACTCGTTTGAATTCCCCATCGCCTGGGGAAGCGATTTGCAATCAGAACACGAACGGTATCTGACCGAACAGCATTTCAGGCAGCCTGTGATTCTGACGGACTACCCGCGTGCGATCAAATCGTTCTATATGCGCAGCAATGAAGACGGAAAAACGGTACGGGCGATGGATGTGCTCGTGCCACGGATTGGTGAAATCATCGGCGGCAGCCAACGTGAAGAGCGACATGCGGTCCTGATTGACCGAATGCGTGATTGCAACCTCAATCCCGATGACTATTGGTGGTACCTGGAATTACGCCAGTACGGGACAGTTCCGCATAGCGGTTTTGGTCTGGGCCTGGAACGAACGGTACAGCTCGTCACAGGAATGACGAATATCCGCGATTGCATCCCGTTTCCGCGAACCCCGAAAAGCGCCGACTTCTGAGTTTTCCGGACCGGTGGAACCATCGTTTGGCTGGTGTCTGTCGGTTGGCTGGTGTCTGTCGTTGGCTGGCTCGGTCAATCGGAACAGTTTGCCTGGGACGTAACCCGGCTGGCAACGGCGTTTCCGCGTTGGTCATCCTCTTGATCGCGCGATCACCGCCCGTGGGGGATTACTTGATGAACAGCATTTCCTGGTATGTGGGAAGTGGCCAGTGGTCATCAGCGACGATGGTTTCGAGTTCGTCGACGACGACGCGGACGGCCTGCATGGCCGGCTTGACCGTCTTTGAACAGCGATCAGCCGCCTGTTTCGGGTTGCTTACTCCGTGTCCGCCATGTCCCCCTTCTTCGTTCAGGTGCTCGAGGGCTGACGTCTTTTCGTTCAGCGTTTTGATCAAGCTGCTGAGTTTGGTGAGCAGTGATGCATCGAAGTCGACTCCCGCTGCCTTGCAATTGGCCGATGCTGCCGCCAAGTCGCTTTGATAGCGAACGGCCGCCGGGTAGATAATCGTTTTGGCGATCTCTTGTGTCAGTCTCGCTTCGACGTTGATCGTGAGGACGTACTGTTCGAAGTAGATTTCTTCACGGCTCGCGACTTCGCGCGGTGACAGCACCTTGTACTTTTCCATCATCGAGACGACAGCCGGATCGGTGATGGCGGGAAGTGCATCGATCGTCTGCTTGTTGTTCGGCAAACCGCGTTTGGCTGCTTCGGCATGCCATTCTTCGGAATAACCGTCGCCGTTGAACACGACCGCTCCGTGTTCGTTGATGATTGACTTGAGCAGCACCTGGACAGCGCCAGCCAGCTTCGCAGGGTCGCCTCCGGTGGCTTTTTCAAGCTCCGTGGCGATGTAGTCGAGCGATTCGGTCATAATCGTATTGAGTGCCACCAGAGGTCCCGACAACGATTGACTGGAACCAACGGCGCGGAATTCGAACTTGTTGCCGGTGAAGGCGAACGGGCTGGTTCGATTGCGGTCCCCAGCGTCTTTCGGCAGTGGCGGCAGAGTGTCGACGCCAACCGTCATGACGCCTGCCAGCTTGCTGGTTGCGGCCGAACCGGTCTTCTTGATCTGCTCGAACACATCAGCGAGTTGTTCACCGAGGAAGATCGAGATGATCGCCGGAGGCGCCTCGTTGGCGCCAAGGCGGTGGTCGTTACCAGCGTGTGCCACAACAGCTCGCAGAAGTGCGCTGTGCTTGTGGACGGCACGGATGACAGCTCCGCAGAAGACCAGGAACTGCATATTTTCGTGCGGGGTCTTGCCCGGTTCGAGCAGATTGCCCTGGACCGAATTTCCGAGCGACCAGTTGAGGTGCTTTCCGGAACCGTTGACTCCAGCGAACGGCTTTTCGTGCAGCAGGCATTCCAGGCCGTACTTGGCTGCCACCTTTTTCAGTGTGAGCATGAGCAACTGTTGATGGTCGGCTGCGACGTTGGCGTTCTCGTAAATCGGAGCGATCTCGTACTGGCTCGGTGCCACTTCGTTGTGTCGCGTCTTGACGGGAACTCCGAGCTTGAACAGTTCTCGTTCGGTGTCGAGCATGCAGGCAAGCACGCGATCAGGAATCGCACCGAAGTATTGGTCGCAGAATTCCTGACCTTTCGGAGGCATCGCACCGAACAAAGTGCGTCCGGCATTGATAAGGTCTGGCCGTGCGAAGAAGAAGTTGCGGTCGATCAGGAAGTATTCCTGCTCGGGACCGGCGGACGCCGTCACGAGTGGGATATTCTTGTGTCCAAACAGCTTCAGCACGCGTTGAGCCTGAGTGTTCAGGGCTTTCATCGAGCGGAGGAGTGGCGTTTTCTTGTCGAGTGCTTCGCCGGTCCACGAAAAGAACGCGGTCGGAATGCAAAGCGTGGTACCGTTCGGATTTTCGAGGATATACGCGGGGCTCGTGACATCCCACGCGGTATAACCGCGGGCTTCAAACGTCGCACGAATTCCGCCAGACGGGAAGCTGGACGCATCGGGTTCGCCCTGAATCAAGGCCGATCCGCTGAATTCGTTGACTGCGCCGCCTGAACCGTCGGGTGCAAGAAAACTGTCGTGCTTTTCGGCAGTGATCCCCGTCAACGGGTAGAAGACGTGAGCGTAGTGTGTTGCACCCTTTTCGATGGCCCAGTCTTTCATCGCAGCAGCGACGGTGTCGGCAACGGCTGCATCAAGTGGTTCGCCGAGTTCAATGGTTTTCATGACCGACTTGAAAACGCTCTTGGGCAGACGGTCCTTCATGACCTTGGTGCTGAAGACGTTCGCCCCGAACAGGTCACTGCCTGCCGCGTCCGCAAAATTCAATGGTTCCGAGATCGGTTTGTAATTCGTGACGGCCTGAATTGCCTGAAAACGTGCTCTGCTACCACTCATGAGATGTACCTTCAAACAGGAAACAAAGGTTAAGCGCCAAAGGGCCTCTGCTATGCGAACTTCGCGAGCAATCAGTATACAGGGAAAGACTCTTGAGCCGGGATGTGCCAGTCAATTGAAATTTAACAGGATCGGCTCTGAAATTCACGTCTGCGCGTACTTCGTCATCGCTAAAAAATGGCCCGACTCATTTTTTCGATTCGGCTGCCGGTCATTCAGGCGAAAATTGGCATCGGCTTTTGTTTTTAGCAACGCTTGAGCGGCATTCATCAGCCTCTGACAGCCAAGGTCCTGAAAAAAAAGAACTGTCCTGCAAGTTTTGAGCGACAATCAGTTGCTGCATAAACGGATCACTGCCCGTTTTGTGGGCATGAGATCACGGTTTTTAAGCACGGCATTCTCTGGGAAGGGTCTCATCTCCCTGGTTTCGAGGAACGGCAACTGGTGCTGGGGATGTATGTATTGCCTTCACATCACAACCCGGATTAGCAAATCGGAATACGATTTGCTAATCCGTCGTCCCTGATTCCGGAACAACTCATGTCGCAGACTTGCTTTGAAAGAAGGACCAGGAGAAATCAATGCCAAAGTTTAAATTGGAATACGTATGGCTCGACGGCTATAAACCCGTTCCCAACATCAGAGCTAAAACCCTCGTCAAGGAATTTGACGAAGAGCCGACCCTGGAACAACTTCCCAACTGGGGTTTTGATGGCAGCTCGACGAAACAGGCTGAGGGTCACTCTTCTGATTGCATTCTGAAACCCGTCGCCAAATTTCACGATTCTTCCCGTATCAACGGCGTGATCGTTCTTTGCGAGGTTCTCCTTCCCGACCTCACACCTCACTCCACCAATGGCCGGGCCACGATCCTCGATGACCCCGACACCTGGTTCGGTTTCGAGCAGGAGTATTTCCTGTACAAAGACGGCCTGCCACTTGGCTTTCCTGCAGAAGGTTTTCCTATCGAAGGCCAGGGAAGGTACTATTGTGGCGTGGGTTATAGCACAATGGGCGATATCGCTCGCGAGATTGTCGAAGAGCATCTCGACCTTTGCCTTGATGCCGGCATCAATCACGAAGGCATTAACGCCGAAGTGGCCAAAGGCCAGTGGGAATTCCAGATTTTTGGCAAAGGTTCCAAAAGAGCCGCTGACGAAATGTGGGTGGCCCGCTACATCCTAAACCGCGTTTGCGAAAAATATGGTGTTGACGTTAACTACCATTGCAAGCCGCTCGGTCAAACTGACTGGAACGGCTCGGGCATGCACTCCAACTTCTCGACCAAATATCTCCGGGAAGTTGGCGGCGAAGAATATTTCAAGTCGCTGATGGTTGCCTTTGATAAATACAAGGCCGAGCACATTGAGGTCTATGGACCAGACAACCACTTGCGCCTCACCGGCCAACACGAGACCCAGTCGATCCATAAATTCACCTACGGCGTATCGGATCGCGGTGCATCAATCCGCGTCCCCGTCGGCATGCCAGGTAAGGGCTGGAAGGGCTACCTGGAAGATCGCCGGCCCAACTCCCAGGGCGACCCGTATCAGATCGCCAGCCGGATTCTGGCGACCATCGCTACTGTGCCACTGCCAAAGAAATAAGCGGGTGCCGCTTTCTGACGAAGCGGTTTGATGATTCGGAACGCGATGACAACAAGACTTTCCATACACCGCCGCCCCTCACCGGTCGGCGGTGTTTTTTTTGCGTGCGAATCAGGCCATGCAACGAGAGACCGCAGATGCGAACTCTTTCCAGATGCGTAGATTGCCAACAGGTTCTTCCGGCATCCGTTCCGGGTGAAACTGAAGTCCGACTACAAAATCGCTGTTCGCATCGAAGTAGCCCTCGATCAGCCCGTCGTCCGCGTACGCCATCGGAGTGAACCGCGGTGCCAGAACCCGAACCCCTTGATGATGGTAGCTGTTTACCGGCAGCTCGGTTCGGCCGTACCATTTGTGCAGCGGGGTGTCGGAATCAATCGCAATAGAATGACGATAAGTATCGTAGTGGTCGTGATCGATATGTTTCAATCGGGACTTCTTTTCCTTGCACACATCGCCGTACAGGGTACCTCCGCAAACGACGTTCAGTAATTGTGAACCGCGGCATATCCCGAAGATTGGAATTTTCTTTCGTAGAGCGGCGCGGATCAGCCGGATCTCAATTTCGTCCTTCAGAGGATGCGTTTGCTCTACATTCCGATGATTGGCGTCTGTTGCCTGGTAGTGTTTTGGCTCAACATCCTCGCCTTCGACGATCAGCAGCCCGCTCATGTTGGCCATATACTGCGGAAGGCACGAGAGAGTGCCTTCGACAACCGGAATCATGACCGGCAGAATCTTCAAGCGAATCAGTAGACCAAGATGGGCTTCGGACACATAATCGATGTACTTCTCTTTTCGGAGCGTCCTGCGAGACACGACGACGACTGACGGGCGATTCATCCGAGCAACTCCCCGAGCGCTCTGATCAACCGGGCATCCTTCTCTTGACCTTGCGATGCGACTCGGATGTGGTACTGGTCCATGCCGATCTTGTTTGAGCAATCACGGACGTACATTCGATGTTCTTTCAGGAGACGCGTCTGGAGTTCAACGGCCGTCATGCCACTTTTGATCTTGAAAAGGACGAAATTCGCGCCTGTCGGGTAAACTGCGAGACCCTTGATCTCGATCAGGCGATCGTAAAACCAGCGAACGTCATTAATCAGTCTCTTCCGGCTCTCGTGGTAAGCCGCATCGGTCGATG
>JANXOO010000503.1 GCA_025353525.1 Schlesneria sp.
AACTGACGCCGATGGAGACCTGTGACGTTTTTTGACATGACTGTTCCTGTTTCTGTAAAGGAAATGGCACCTTGATAACGTAACGGTATTTGCAAATGCGAGTCAACTGAGTCTGGATGCGATGAGCTGTTCCAGTTTGACAATGTCAGACGAAAACTTCCGTATTCCTTCGGCCGTTTTCTCAGTCGCCATCGCGTCTTCATTGAGTTGAAACCGGAACGACTTTTCGTCGAGTGAGATTTTTTCCCATGCCGTCGATTTCGCCGCACTGGAATCCAGCTTTAGGGCGAGTGGTTCGGTGGAACCTGCCAATTCGCCCAGCAAACCGGGACTGATCGTCAGCAAATCGCATCCGGCCAGTTCAGTAATCTCACCTTTGTTTCTGAAACTCGCCCCCATGATTTCCGTTTTGTAGCCGAATTTCTTGTAGTACTCGAAAATCTGTGTCACCGACTGAACGCCGGGGTCTTCTGCGGGTGCATAATCGCGTTTCATCGCCGCTTTGTACCAATCGAGGATTCGTCCCACGAACGGCGAAATCAGTCGCACTCCCGCTTCCGCACAGGCGACGGCTTGCGCAAACGAAAAAAGCAGCGTCAGGTTGCAATGAATCCCTTCCCGTTCGAGAACCTCGGCAGCGCGAATTCCTTCCCATGTTGAAGCAATCTTGATCAGAATCCGTTCGCGCGAGATTCCGTTTCGTTCGTAAATCCCGATCAGTTGCCGGGCCTTGGCGAGCGTTCCTGGCGTATCGAACGACAATCGGGCATCGGTCTCGGTCGATACGCGGCCGGGAACAATCTTCAGGATTTCCAACCCGAAATTGACGAGCACATGATCGATCACGTCGTCGACCCGTTTGGCACCCGCCAGCCCCGACCCCTTGCGATCAGTCACTGCCTTGTCAACCAGATACCCGTATTCGGGTTTGGAGGCCGCCGCCAGAATCAGCGACGGGTTCGTCGTCGCGTCTTGCGGCTTGTATTGCTTCATCGACTCAAAATCCCCCGTATCTGCGACGACAACGGTGAATTTCTTGAGCTGTTCGAGTTGCGAGAGCGATTCCGACACGATGAGGTTCCTTCGATGATTCCGCGAGTGAAGCTGATGCATATTTCCGAAGACGACGACCCAGCATATCGCGCCGAAGAAACAACGCCAACAAGTTCGAAAGCGATTATCCGGATTCGCGCGACGGGGCAACACCTGGCCAAGGCTGCGAGCCTGATTCTTGCCATTCGTCGTTCGCTTGCGGCGCATCGCCAGGTTATGATAGCGTCGATCTTGCTGCGCCCTTCATGGACAATTTCGTATTCCGTCGGTCCTTCAGAGAAAGAGTCAACTGTCGATATGCATAATGTCACCCTCATTCCCGGCGACGGCGTCGGACCCGAAATTGCCGAAGCAACCCGACGATGTGTGGCGGCAACGGGAGTCAAAATCGATTGGGATGTCCAGGAATGTGGCATCGAAGTCATCGAGAAAGTCGGCAAAGTTCCCGAATCCGTCCTGGCATCGATTCGCAAGAACAAGGTCGCTCTGAAGGCACCGATCACAACCCCGATTGGCAAGGGATTTCGCTCGGTAAACGTCTTCCTGAGGCAGGAATTGGGACTGTTCGCCTGTCTTCGTCCTTGCAAAAGTTTTCCCGGTGTCCGCACATACTTCAGCGAATCGAACGTCAACCTTGTCGTCGTGCGAGAGAATACCGAAGACCTTTATGCGGGCGTCGAGTTCGAC
>JANXOO010000555.1 GCA_025353525.1 Schlesneria sp.
CGGAGAAGTTTCGGCAACTATCCGGACGGGAATGTTCACGAGCTCGGAAACATCAGAGTACGATGCAATCGTCGCGCCGTACTCTGACCGATCACTTGAATCAAATCGGTCAGACTTGAAGAACAGTTGCTTCTGTTGCAAATCTTCGACGGATTGATCAAGTTGTGCACGCGATTCCTGTAATTCCTCTCGCTCGGCCTGAAGCGTTGCTCTCGCCTCTTCAATCGCGGATTGCTGGCGTTCAAGGTCCCGCCTGAGTTCCTCAAGTTCCTCGCGTTGACGGTGCATGTCGTCCGAGATTGCAACGTGCTGCTCGTTGCGTTCTCGTTCTGCGTCGAGGCGGGCCAAATCCAATACATGCCGCAACTGGGTCAGTTCGCATTCGGCGATTTGCAATCGGGATTGCAAATCTGTGACGTGAGCCTGATCGGCGAGCAATTCTTCTCGGCCCCGATTCACATCTTCCGACTGAGCGTCAAGATCGCGTCGGGCTGCATCCAACCGGATTTGAGACTTCAACTGTAACGCACGTTCATCGTCAAGCTGGCTGTGCAACAATGCGTGTTCGAAGACTTCTTTTTCACGTCGAGCGGATTCGGCGGCGCGATCATTCGCGAGATCTGTGCGATCGGACTCAATCTTTCGCTGAAATGCGTGAAGTTCAGCTTGGGAATTGGTGAGTGCGCACCGTTCCGATGCCAAAAGAGCTTCCCGCTTCTGAATGGCTAACAATTGCTGTTGCCGATCCGTTTCAAACGCGGCTCGCATCGTCTGCAGCGAGGCCTTCTCTGCATCGATCTGTTGCCGCTCGACCAGCGAGCCTTGCCGTTCTTTCTGGCTGTCGTCTCGCAGCTTCTGAATTTCCGCCCGAGCAACCGCTGAGCGATCGGATTCGTCGCGCAGTTCGACGCGTCGGTTCTCCACTGCTTCCAGTTGACGGTTGATCTCGGTCGATGTTCTGCGGCAAGCGGCATCCCATTCTTGCCAAAGTTCCTTTTGCCGAGCGTATTCTTCGGCGAGATTCTGTCGGACGGTTTCAGCCATCGCAACAAAATTCTCGTTTTCAACCGCCAACCGGTTCTGTTTCTCATCGAGTTCAAGATCGCGATCGTGGGCCCGAGCCGCTCGGTCCACTAATTCCTGCGATTGCCGCGACAAGTCGGCGGCAAGTCGATCGAGAATCGATTGCCTATCGGCCAATCGCTGATGTTGGTCAGCCACAAGCGATTTGTCCCGGACCACATCGAGCGGTCGGGTTTGTTCCGCGAGCGCTTCGATCTGCTGTTCGATCTCGCAAATTCGCGGTTCGAGCTCCGTTGAGTCTACAAGTGAAGTTGCTTCGGAGACACCGAAAGATTCAACGTCATCCTGAATTTCAATTTCCGCAGGGTCTGCGGACTGCTGCTCGTCCGCGAATGCCGAACCAATCGATGTCGAGAAGTAATCTTCGACGGAAGGGGCCAGCATCGAATTCGCCGCATCACATGACGTCGACGGATTGATCGACGCGACGACATCTCGAGGCAACTGCGACATAATAAAGGATTGAATTTCATCCGGCGACGCAATACGGACGATCAACGTGATTGGTCCGACGGTCACTCGGTCACCGGGCCGCAAAACGGCTTCGGTGATGAAGTCGTCGTTGACCCACGTCTTGAGATCCAACGCTTTTAGCAGAATCGTCCGATGTCCCACGACAATCAGGGCGTGGCAGGGTTGGACACCTTCGGCCATGAGGCGAATGTCACAGTCGTCATTTGAACCGATCGAATGTCTGCCAACCGACAGAAATGACAATGGGAGTCCGAGGTGACGTAGTGGTTCGAGCACAAACAGGATGTCGGATTGAGTGAACCTGATTGAATGACCTGTCGGCGCTTCGGTAGCAATCATTATTTCGGTCTTTCTGGAAACATTTGATCCGAACTGAGTTTCAGCGCGAAACTCGACAATGCTCCTTAAGCGAGTTATCAATGACTTTTCGGCATAGGCGAAGTTTGAGATGTGTCTCGTCTGCAGAAAAAGAAATCCGATTGCGAAGACCGCACTGCAAAGGAGCGTTGACGACAATCAGGCACGAATTGAGGGGCGTAGCGGTCGTTCAGGTCATTCCGGAAATGAGAGGATCGACGGTAAAAGGCGATGCTTCGGCTGGCAAAACCTGGCCCCGATTCTTCGGAATCGGTGGTCAGCGGATTTCCAGCCCGGACCGAAAACGATCCATTCCTGATGGAAAACAGCCGAAAGCTTGAGCAGACCGAGTTCAGAGAAGACTTTCTGGTGGAGGCCAAACGCGTTGAAACGACCGCCTGACTTATTGCGTCTTCCGCAAGAAACGCTGGTTCTATGTGTTGTCAGTGGATTGGACTTGGCAATGACGTGGATGCTCCTGATGCGCCCTGACATCGGTTTTACCGAATCGAATCCGTTTGCGAGCTACTTCCTCGATCGATGGGGAATTTCCGGCTTGATCTGGTTCAAAGCAGCAATGACGGTTTTTGTTTGCATTGTCACTCAGGTGATCGCCAGGAAAAACGAGGTCCTCGCACGTCGGGTTCTGGGGCTGGCAACAATGATCATCGTAGCTGTCGTGATTTACAGTGTCTGGCTCCACTTTCATCACCGCCAGTTTGTAGAAGTGATCGAATGAAATCATCGACATGATCGCTGATTCACGAATGCCGTCTGACTTGAGTTTTGTCACCGGATCGATCACACCTCGTCACATGGAACCGATCGATATCCTCCGCACGTATTTTGGCTATGACTCGTTTCGTCCACCTCAAGAGGCGGTTATTCGCCGGTTGATCGCAGGAGAGCATTCGCTGGTCATCATGCCGACAGGCGCTGGCAAGTCGCTTTGCTATCAGATTCCCGCGTTGCTGCCTGTTGAATCTTCGAGCGATGCGTCCAGAGGCAAGCCGCCGCTAACGCTGGTACTGTCGCCGCTGATTGCGTTGATGAAAGACCAGGTCGATGGGCTGCGAGCACGCAATATCCCGGCGGCATATATTAATTCGTCATTGTCCCGCGACGAACGAGAACGGCGCTATAACGAAGTCGCAAGCGGCAAATTCTCACTGCTGTATGTGACGCCGGAGCGGTTTCGCAAACCTGAATTCATCGCCGCGATTTCCCGGCGATCGATTCGGTATCTCGCGGTTGATGAAGCGCATTGCATCAGCGAATGGGGCCATGACTTCAGACCCGACTACACGCGATTGAACGAGTTTCGGTCGCTGATTGGTAATCCTGTTACCATCGCCCTGACAGCGACTGCCACACCGGAAGTGCAGCGTGATATCGTACGCCAACTCGGTCTTGAAACCGACCGGATGCACACGTTTCATGCCGGGATCGAGCGACCCAACCTGCGGTTGCTTGTGGAAGAAGTCTGGGGTGACGACGAAAAGCTGACGCGAATTGATGCCGTTCGCAAGTTATATCCGGCAGCATCCGGTAGCGGGATCGTCTATTTCACACTGATCCGGACTCTGGAACGATTCGGCGAACGAATGCGGACTCTCGGCATTCCGCATGTACGTTATCATGGCGATCTGGAAAGGAACGAACGGCGGAAAATTCAGAACGAATTTATGCGAGGTGATTGTCCGCTGGTCCTCGCGACGCCAGCGTTCGGAATGGGGATCGACAAGGACGATATCCGGTTTGTCATCCATGCCGAGATTCCAGGTTCCATGGAAGCGTGGTTTCAGGAGGTCGGCCGAGCGGGTCGGGACGGATTGCCTGCCGATTGTTTGCTACTTTACGAGGAATCGGATCTGCTGACTCAGATGGAATTCCTTCGCTGGAGTAATCCCGACGCCGAATTCTATGAACGAGTCTACGAATTGCTGGTTCACAGCCACGAACGCGTCGCAGCATTCGGACTCGAGTGGATGCGAGAGAGACTGCACGCCAAACAGATTCACGACCGGCGACTGGAAACGGCGCTCGGCATGCTCGAACGCTACGGTGTCGTCGAAGGGACCTGGGAACCGATGCGTCTTGAAGTCATCAGTCCACTCGCGGCCGAATTGCAGGACCGCGAACGACTGGCGACAAAATTGCGCCGCGATCAGCAAAAACTGTTGGCTCTGGTTCAGTTTGCCCGATGCACGGGGAACAGACTGGACTCACTTCGCGATTACTTCGGACTTGCGACAGATCACACCTGAATTGTCGTTCGGACCCAAATGTGAATCCTTGATCGCTCGCAAGGGGACTGATCTTGCGTCCACAGTGCGGGTTCCTTCCGCTATTGAATGTCTTTCAGGCTGATCCAGTGCCACTTTCGGCAAGCGCTGCATGGTTCGTAACGCCAGACTCCAAAGTTTCCACCCAGTAGGGGTTGGCGGTAGAGCTCACCACATTCAGGACATTTGACTTTCGCCGTCATCATCAGATGCACGATTCGTTCGATTCCCGCGTGCATCACTCCCAGCAACAGGGCACTGCCGACTCCCCAACAGATGAGCCAGACCATCAGAATCGCAGACCATGTCGGTTTACCGAGTCCTCCGAAGTCGATATTCATCAAAAAGATCGGAAAATTTGCCAGAAAATGCAGAATCATTGCACCGGCAATCCCGAAAACCAGTCGAATTCCGCCGCGCTGTAGTCCCCACAATGCGATCACCGTAAATCCCGGATGAGCCACACAGGTGATGAGTCGTTCATTAAGAAACCCGCCGAACTCATAAAATGCCAGTTTGGCGATTGCCGGATCCTGCCCGGCGAGTTTTGCGACCAGCCACATTTCTCAGACGGCAAATCCGAGCCCAAGCGACAAAGCCACCAGCACTCGATTGGCGTTGTCGAGGTTTCGTCGAAATAGCGGCCATAGAACAAGGAACG
Source organism: Schlesneria sp. (assembly GCA_025353525.1). GTDB lineage: Bacteria > Planctomycetota > Planctomycetia > Planctomycetales > Planctomycetaceae > Schlesneria. Next base: position 4,861 of record JANXOO010000555.1, read on the forward strand.
GCAATAACTTGGCGGGCTCTTCCGTCAGCGGTGCGTACCAGAGTTTACAAATGGTGAGTGATGTCGAACCGCGTCCAGGCCATTGGGTCAGAATCGAGTCGACGGGGATTCGAACAAGATAATACGTCATCAGGCTAAGGGGTAAACCGACAACTCCCATGCACAACAGCCAAACACGGTCGGACCTGGCACATAACTGAAGGATCAGTGTCCCGAATGCAGCGATGGCAATGAGACCGGTAAGAATCGCGGCAATTTCAATTCCCGTCATCAGACTTCTCCTGGTGCTTTGTCAACCTTGTAATTCAGGTGAGATCGATTTCAGTTTCATATGGGGGAATGGGGACACAATGCGCCAGCACAATCCGGAGGAAGGTCGCGAGCGTAGAATTGATCCCGGATTGTCAAAGAACCACCTGGCGACCGTATTGTTTCGGACGATCACTATTTCGCCAATTCCTGCCACGAAATGCAATCAACGAGGCGATTTTGCAGCGAGTGACGGATCGATCAATTCACAGTCAATTCGGGCGAACGCGAAGCTGGCGCTGCAACTCTTCGCTCAGTTCGTTCAACTGAGATTCCTCGTGTCCTGACAATTCTTCGATCGTCGATTCACGAATCATGTTCAGCCGCTGCAACATCTGAATCATCTGGATCTGACCTTCCATGAGTGCTTTGTCCCCGTTGGTCTCCCAATTTCCATGAGGTCCAACTTTTTTTCGAAAACCAATGAGCATCTTGGACATCTTGGACACCTTAGGAAGAGCGAAAAAATAACTTGAGCAATTTCATTTGCGAGGTTTAACGGTGTAGTTCCATTCACCGTGGAACTTCGCGGGGGTAATTCTTAATTGTTTGAACTCTTCGTCCGTGACCTTGATTCCAACATCATAGACATTTGTGTCAATTGCAGCCTGGACTTTGAGGCCCTTCGTCGTAGTGGTGCTCGCAATCAGGTTGACGATGACTTCATAAGAGGTCAATGGACGACCTCGCCAGTTCTTGGTGATAAAACAGAAGAGCCGATGTTCGATCTTATTCCATTTGCTTGTTCCTGGTGGGAAATGGCAGATTTCAAGCTGCAACTGCAATTCGTCGGCGAGGCTTTGCAGAGATTTCTTCCACAAACGGTTGCGACTGCTATTGCTGCCCCCGCCATCGGCGGTGATCAGCAATCGTGTCGCTTGCGGGAATCGTTGCATTCCCATTTCCAGCCACCAGCGACGAATACTGGCCACGGCGAACTCGGCCGTGTCGTGATCGATTCCCACGCTGACCCAGCCTGTGTTGTTCGCGAGATCGTAGATGCCATAAGGAATCGCCTTCCCCAGATTCTTGTCAGGAAAATCATGGACGTTAACCTGCTGCGGGGTTCCTTTGGGCTGCCATTCCTGGCCTGCGTTCTTGAATTCCCCCCACCAATTCCTTCTTTTTCGTATCGACCGAGATGACCGGTTGGTCTTGTCGCCGCATCGCCAACGCGCGTTTGTTGATATATTCGAATTGGGCGTTCCGATCGGGATGATCCGTCCCTTCCCGTGTCTTACGGTTGGCCTGCAAACTGAAACCGGCTTGCTTGAGGAGTGTGGCGACGGTGCGATCCGTGACGCGATGATTCTGCCGCGCCAATTCGTCGGCGAGCTTTTGTGTACTCTTGCACGTCCATCTCAGGGGAGATTCCGGATCGCCGCGCGTCGTGGGATCCACGAGCAATTCCAGCGCTCGCATCAAATCGGGATCGACATCAGTCGCGCGTTTTCGACCTCCCCCCAGAGACCGCAGTCGCGAAGTCACCTCTTCATTGGGATGTTGAGCGCGATGCAAAAGTTCACGTACACCCGCTGCAATCGTATTGCGAGCCAACCCTGTCGCCTTCGAAACAAGCGAGACACCACCCCAACCGATTATCAATGCTTCCGTCGCAGCCCACTGTCGACGGAGACGCTCGTCCATCACCGGAGACAAAGAGCTATACTTGCTACGAATCCCTTCAATCGCGGCTGCGTCATGCATCCCGCGACTGTCTAATAATCCGGCCAAAGACGCAAGAGGATTTTGCTCAAGTTATTTTTTCGCTCTTCCTTAG
>JANXOO010000575.1 GCA_025353525.1 Schlesneria sp.
CGTGACGCGCGACGAGGGATTGGCAGCGGCGGGAGGTGAGGACGGTATTTTCCGAATCTGGAACGGCACGAACGGGCAGGAACTCTACAAATTCGAAGCGCCCAGGATCCCGGCAGACACCGTTCAGGCGAGCGCCAAATAGCACGGCTACCACGCGACAAATCGGGGAGCCGATCGGCCAGATCCGAGCAAGATCACGACTCTTTTCCCATCGGTATAATACGGATCACCGGTGAGATTGTATTGAGGCGATGTCGCATGATCGGTTCGGGGTACATTGACGTACCCTGCCGCCTCGACCCGTTCAGCGTCGAGCAGGTCTTCAAGGACGTAATCTCGCGATTCATCGATATCGGAATCGATCCGGTGCGTCGTAAGATTCCATGTCGTTGCCGTCAAGCGGACGCCAATATCGCGACTCACCTGCCCAACCCACACCGGTTTTTTCCCGAATGTCATCTCGGATATCCACAACCGAAGATGCAGCCGCTGACTGATCGAACGCCGAATCTGCTGCAGTGCCACATCCTGACTGCGACCAAAAAGGTACAACGAACTGACGGGCGAATACCGGTATTCCGAACCGAGCAGGAACGCTTTGAACGTCTTCCAGCACGTCAAAAGGCTGATGACTTCGGTTTCATCCCAGCGACCCGCAAACGCGTTAAGCAACATTTCGAAGTCACCAATCACGACCAGGTTAACCGGATCGCCCATTCCTTTTCCATGCCGATTGCGCGTTACCGGCGAAATCTCGCTCAATCGGGCAACAAGAGTCGGCAGATCACAATTTTGTGCGTCGTCGTCCGGAACCAGGCTGTCGAGCTTTCGGTGCAAGTGATCAGCGTTGATGCCAGCCACCGCCACCGCAAATGTAAGATCAACGAACGAGCCAAATGTTGGTGCGTCGATCGTTTCCCGATTCCGGAATTCGGCCATCTCTGAATCGGTTGGGTCATCAAGCGGTGTTGCAGGCGTCAAACTGAAATCGACTTGTAACAATTGAACTCGGACAACTTTCGTCCCTGCGTCAAACGCGGCAAAGACAAAACCTTCCGACTGTTCGCCGGGCGCGATCGGTCGTCGATGGAAGCCGAGTGACTGAAACCAGGCATCCATTTGCCGGTTTGCCCACCTCACCGAGAGAAGTTTGAGGGGAGCCAGGACGAGCAGCCAATAGAAGAACAATCCAAACAGACCGAACGCAGACAGTCGTTTAAGGAACGAATAATGGCAACGCGCCGCGGCTTCCAGCGGCGGGAAATAGTGAGGATCGATACTTCGAAAGTGCAGCCGCAGCGACGAATCCGAGCGATTGACGACACGCAAGTAAATCGGCTGAAGCCCTCGACGGGACATCGGTACGCCAAACAGCCGTTCGGATTCACGAGAGTCCGGCACAGCGACCGTCACCTCGACACCGTTTTCAGTTTGAGATTGCGCACGGGCACGAAACGTCTGATCATCGGGATCAGGCGAGTACGGAATTAAAAACAAACGTGACAACAGCTTCCAGCGAAGTACAAGCATACGCGGCTTCTTTGTTTCGGGCAATTCGTTAGCGACAGGCGTCGTTTACGGATTCGGACTCTTTTCGATTAGTTCAAGGGAATGTTCAATCAGGATCTCGCCCGTCATCTCGCCCAATGAGGTTCTGGACACGTATTCGTATCTGGGAAAGCTCTGGAAATCGACTTTGGTCAAAATGTATCCGAAGGCATCGTTGGTCAGACCGAACAACAGGTTGTGCTCGCCTCGCATTTTTCGCTTGAGGTAGAAACCGATGTTCGGCAACGCTTCACCCGGTATCGTTAAAATCTGTGCGTTGCCGATATTCACGACATTGACCTGTGTCGTCACACTGCGATCGGGGTTACGTGGATAGTTCAATGGCGAACTGATCACGACGCTCCAGAGCAGGTCCGAATCGATCGGGAACTTCACATCGATTGATCCGCAATAGACTTTGGGTTCTGCCTGGATCGGTGCATCCCCGACAATCCGCAGTGCCTCGTCGGCCATCGTGTGGCCGATTCGAAGGCATTCTGTCCATGTCCTGTCGTCGTGCCAGACTCCTCGCACAGGATCTTTCGGGCGATTCAAATCCCGATTATCCGCAGTAATCATTCCGCCTTGCGCACCGTTCATAAAGATCGCCATTCCGCCAGCTTGCTCTTCGATCCGGTCGCAGAGCGGCCCGATCAGATCCGGACTGACGATGCCTGCCCCTGAACCGAGCACTTCCGGGTGAATCGCATAATTAATTAAAGTGGCGACCGGTTTGTCAGCTCCATCAACCGCCTGAATGACGCTCATTCGGCGATCGTACAGGTCAGGTGCGTAGTAGTTGTAAGCGATCTTGCCTTTCGCCTCGCCCGTCGCAATCTTAAGCCGCCCTGGGCTCAATTTGTCGAGCGCCTCGTTAACAGCTTCCGCCGCCTTGACGGAGACAAGATCCATGTATTTCAGATCGCCAGTGTGTCCGCCGCGCCCGTCGGCAAACGCGTAGCAATCGGGGGCACTATGAGTGTGCGATGAACCGATCAGAATGTTTCTGGCAGGGATGCGCGGAATTCGGGTGCGCACGCGATCACAGAGAACTGAAGGAAAACCGAGCAAATCCAGGCCGACAATGGCGACCGTTGTTTCGCCCTGCTGGTACACGACCGCCCGAGCAGTCAGTTCTCCCTGTTTTTCGCGGGCGGGGGCCGTCGGACCTAATCCGCCCGACACGGGCAGCAAGGGATCGGGAGTGATGATCCGTCGCGCACAGCCGACCTTGAATTCCGAGGGGCTGGCAATCCTTGCCGCCGTTAGAAGTGTGACTGCGAAAATACCGGCGTTAAGCCAGTGCGGAATCGACGTTCTTCGCAGATTCGAACGGGATCGTGATTGCGTCTTGTCACTGCTGCTGATGAACATTTTAAACTCCGCCCGCAAGGTAGAAATTGAAACCAGACTCTCAGTTATACTTCGCGCGGTCTGGTTTGAGGCCATTGAGAAATAAAGCGACATCTGGAAGCTGCCGCAGTGACGTTGGTTTCGCTTCGAACGCGGAAGCGGACTAACAAACGAAGCCTCAGTCCAGACCGTGAACACTATAACTTCCTTGTGTCGTTGAGGCACGCCGGTACGCTGTCAGCCGAGAGACTGGCGGAGCCGCATTCAAGGGGCGCTGAATCACGGCGATCCGCGTTGAAACGCCCATCTCCCGGTCCACGTTCAAAACGCCCGGCAGGCTGAAAACAGATTTTCGATCGGCCAGCCAGTCGATCTCATCTCTCAAAAATGATCTGACAGGGTGAATTCTTCAGTTGATTGTTCTCATTGGGCATGGGAGCATACCGTTTCCTGAGACGTTTCACAGAAATCGGATGCTCGGCGTTCAGTCGATTCAATCGACGGGCAGTGTCACCGGTTTTAAAAAAAAATCTCTTTCGGCAACAACATCAGGTCAAATCGAGTCGGTGGCGGGAATCGGGCCAATGGCGGAAGCGACGACATCGTTTTCAACGGAAGAGTTTTTCGGACTTCTCGCGCGCAGCGGGCTGCTGGACGATCGCATTTTCGCAGCACAAAAACTGCGGTTTGAAGGGGACGAATGGAAGCCCAAAACGATCCTCGCCGAAATGCTGGCCGAACACTTGTTGACGCCCTTTCAGGTGAAACAACTGAGTGAACGACGCCACCGCGGATTCTTCCTTTCTGAAAAATACAAAATTCTGGAATTTCTCGGCCAGGGAGGAATGAGCCGCGTTCTGATGTGCGAACACCTCATGCTGCAGCGACTGGTCGCCGTCAAAATCCTGAACAAGTCGCTGGACAAGTTTCCGGGTGCCGCCGAGCGTTTCTTGCGTGAGGCCAGGGCATCGGCGTCGATGGATCACCCGAATATCGCTCGCGT
>JANXOO010000579.1 GCA_025353525.1 Schlesneria sp.
ACGCGAGCGATACCAGCAAAAACAGGCAAAGTCCGGGCGTGAGACATCGGCAGAATGGCATTGGAAACCTTACGCTGTTGAGGGGATCACAGACGAGACGCGTTTCGTTGCTTACAAACGGTATCCTGACATCGACAATGCAGCCGTTCGACCGGGTCATTTTTGTCAGGGTGATTTTACCAAAACGAATTTGCGTTCGCGGCGTCGCCGAAACTGTAATCGAGGCGTTTGTTCCGGGAAGAATGAATGGGATAAGTCCAATGTTGTCAGCGACGTTTGGGATTGGCGTTTTGAGAGAAGGCAGAGCAAAAGAATGAATGCAGATTTCCGCAGCCCCCTGATTCAAGACGGGAATTGATAAGGGGCGCGGTAGTCGTATCGCAGAAATTGATTGGCCCTGGTGTTGTTCTCGAACTCTTCCGCAGTTGCATTCCAGTCGAGCAATGATCGCGTTCGATGCGCGATATTGGCAATTAAGGCCGCCGATGTGGCTCGGTGGGCGAATTCTACGTCGCAATTGGGCTTCTTTCGGGACTTGACGCAGTCGAGAAAGTTGCGCGCATGGTCTGCGTCACTGATCTGGCCTGGTGATGATATGGGCTCGATGTGGAACTTTCCTCCTTGACGGTGCGCACGTTCGATGGATCGATCCACGGGGGTTCGAGCGGCAAACTCATTGGGCAAGATCACTTCGGGAACGATCTCGTAACCCGAAGTCGTCAAATAGAGCGTTCCTTTTGTCCCCCGAAATTCAACTTCGCACGGTCGCGCGGCGGCTGGTGCCGCCGATGCGTTGAATTGCGTGAACGAGACCAGTACGTCGCCCGGATAGTGCCAAAGCGCTTCCAGCGTGTCGGGGATTTCCCGATTGTCATAATTGACAAATTTGCCTCCCATCGCGACCACCGACATCGGTGCGCTCACGCCCAATGCTTGATGAATCGACGCCAGATAATGGACGCCGAAGTTCGTCAGTTGTCCGCCGGAATAGTCGTAGAACCAGCGAAAGCGATAGAACGTTCGATTCTTGTTGTACGGCTTCAATGGTGCTGGTCCGAGCCAGGCTTGCCAATCGAAACCTTCCGGTGGTTCCCCATCGGCGGGAATGCCGATGCCCAGAGGCCATTCGTTTTGAATATGAAAGGCTCTGGCCGAAGTGACTCGACCAATTGCCCCTCCCTGAATCAATTCCGCAACTTCTCGGCCGAGCGAAGCGGACATTCGCTGGATACCGACTTGAACGACGCGATTGTGTTGCCTGGCGGCGCGAACCATCGCTCGCCCCTCGGCGACGCACAAACTGAGCGGTTTTTCGACATACACGTCCTTTCCGGCGGCGCAGGCCTCAATCATTTGCAGTGCGTGCCAATGATCGGGCGTTTCAATGACCACCGCGTCGATCGATGGATCTTCGAGCAGCTTGCGATAGTCGCGATATTGCCTGGGCCGAGTGCCGATCTTTTTGGCGGCAAAGTCGAGGTAAGACTGGCTGAGATCGCAGATGGCCACGACCTCACAATCCACGTGCGTCAAAAATGCATCCAGCACCTGATCGCCGCGATTGCCGAGCCCAATGAATCCAAGGCGGATCCGATCATTCGCTCCAAGTACGTTTTGACTCAGCAATGCCGACGTACTGACGACCGCAGCCGTCGATACCGCCGATTTCCCAAACGATCGTCGTGTCATTCGCGACATGATGTGAGTGCATTTCTGTAACAGGAATCGTTTCGTTTCTTTGTGCAGCACGAAGTTGTTCAAAACCTGCAATGCGACGATTTATTGGCCACTGTGGACATGGAGAACGTCGAAAAAGAGAGAGAAGGATTCTTTTCTTCCTGGTATTCCTCTGTGTTCCCGGTGCTCGTTGTGGCGAAATCTTCCTTGCCTTCATCTGGTGATCGGCGAAGCTCGCGCCGGGTTATCGCGAGTCGGGATGTCCAGGGAGTAGACGGGTTCGGCAACGCCGACGGGACGGTGCCGCGGGACCATCGAACGAAAATCGCCGAGGTTGTAAGGACCGACGTACGGTTGGTTGAGATCCACTTCCGCGATGGCGACCGTACCCCAGTCTTTCGCCTGAGCGATTGGCTTACCCGTTTGATCGTAGACGGCCGAGATCATCCAGCCGTCATTCGGTCTCATGAACGTACTGCTCACGAGATAAGTGTGATTCTCGCACGCCCTCGCCTTGGCTAACAGCGGATTGCAGCCCCAAACCGGCCACGCGATCACCTCGGCACCGTTGTTCGTCAACTGCCCGGCCACTTCCGGAAAAAAACCATCGTAGCAAACCATCAGGCCGAGTTTGCCGAAGTTCGTATCGAACACGGGGTAGTCGTGGCCGGGAGCAATCCCGTTTTCAACCTCGCCGTGGGGCAGGCAAACCTTGCGATACTTGCCGATCAGATTGCCATCCGGACCGAGCAGAACCGCCGTGTTATAGACGAGATGCTCGCTTCGTTCATACAGGCTGAGCACGATGTGCAGGTTGTGTTTCCGGGAGAGGCCGCCAAAGTATTCGGTTGTGGGGCCGGGCACCGCTTCCGCCGTTTCGTGCGGTTTTCGTTTCACATTGACGGAAGGGATCGTCTCGCCCAGGACGACCAGGTTGGCTCGTTGCTTTGCGGCTTCGGCAATGTGAGGCGCGAACTCCTCGCAGTTCTCTCGCGACGACTTCCCGGCTGGCATGTAATGGACCGAGGCCAGTCGCACAATGCGAGGTGGTGGTTGGACGGTCCTGTTGAACTCGACCTCGCTCCACTCGACACTCCCGTTCGGTGCCCACTGCAGGTGCAGTTCGATCACGGCCTGTTCGGCTTTCGCCGGAACGCGATACACGCGCTCGATCATTGTCCAACCGCTCGCATCGGTGGCACCGTCGGTGGGATGTTCCGGTTCGGCGGTGGGAACGTGACCCAATTCCCGCGCCTGATCGGGAGGGACATCGGCGGGCACCAGCTTACCCGCTGCGTCTTGCCAAACGATACGCACCAATGCACTGCGACGTGGCACGGCGACGCTCGTTGTCTTGCGCACCGCACGGATGAGATAGTAATCGCCACCGCTAACTGCGAATGTCTTCTGAAACCAGCCATCGAGCCCCTCGCGCCGATCGTGTGACACGATCCAACTGCCGGATTGCAGCGGCCCCCCTTTCGGCTCGAACGCGAAGCGGGGGCAAATTTCCTTGCGAGGGGATTCGCCCGTCCAACCGGCAGGTGCTCCGACGATTGGTTGCGAACTGCGCTCAGGACCTTCATCGGAACCGAATGCCGACAGACCAACGGCCATGACGACGACGAGCAAAAACTTTCGCATGGCCTGAATAACTCTTTGAGTAGTTGACATGTTTTCACCGCAATCTGATTATACAGCTTGCCGCCAGGAATGAGACATCGATGGGGAGTCTGTTTCCGCGGATCTCGCCGGAACACTGACGAACGCTTCGAATATCATCAAGAAGTCGCCAAAAGCAAATGTCTCATTTGCGACGGCGCGAAGTATAATCCTACCCATCCGTATTTGGGATCGTCTTGCCATGATCGGCGACCGGAAGGAAAGGATATACCAGTCGCTGAAAAAGGGGAACAGGCGCCAGGAAGACCTGAAGCTTGTTCCCCTTTTTCAGCCGGTAGATTTTCCACTGCCGGTCGCCTTAATGGATCTGACTGCTTTAATTTCCCCTGCGTGTCATTTTGCGGAACCCCGTGCAGTTTGGCCGAGACTACGGAAAGATTCCCTCGGCGGCCGGATGATCCAGGAATACCCTTGGCAGACCGGTTCCGCTTTTGGCAAATATTATGAATTGGGGATCGGAATAGACGATCGTCCAACCGGGGAGCTCTTTCAGCGGACTCACGATTTTCAGGTCTGAACGAACCAGCACGACATCTGTCGGATATTTGGACAAGATTTCTTGCCAACCTGGTCTCGCGTCATAGAACCGGTCGTCTTCCTCCATTCGCCAGGTCGGATAGGCGACCTCGTAACGGCTGTCGAAAGAAATCCTGACGCTTGGTCCGAGTTTCCACATGACGTATGACCCCCAGTCGTAGGGAACCAACACGTTTCCAACGAACCCGTTGTCCGCCAGATACTCGACCGCTCCTGTCGGATAGATCAAATGAGTTCCCTGCCAGGGCAACGGATGGCTCGCGATACGCAGTCGCCACGGTTCTGACGGGATCGATTTGATCCCGAGTGCGATGGTTGCGGTTGCAAGCACAAAACAGATCGCTGTCTGGTAACGCGACCACCCTCGGCGCAAATCCCGGCCGATCGGGATGCCGGAAAATGCTCCGGGCAGGTAGCTGACAAAGGCGACCGCATAGAATGGCAGAAACCTGTTGCTCTTGAGTGCTGCAAGTGCCGTGGCGACGACGATCAACAACCCCGGTAAACGCCAGAAACCGGTCCGTCTCAAAATCAGGGCGAGTGGCAGCAGTGACATCGCGAAGTTCAATAATTGCAGTCGATTGTCGGCGTCCCACAACGGGGCCCATTCAGCGATCGCTGGTCGAGGCATCGTCATCGCATGGATCAGATAGTGATGAAAGTGAAACCCCCACGGATTGATCGCGGCAAGCGGAATTAATGCCAGGCCAGTCAAAAACAGGTGCCGCGCTGTTCGCGACGCACTGGTTCGAACAACTGATCCGTCGGCAACCGCATTGGCACCTGTTTTTGACTGGCCTGGCATTAATTCCGCTTGCCGCGATCAATCCGTGGGGGTTTCACTTTCAT
>JANXOO010000620.1 GCA_025353525.1 Schlesneria sp.
CACGCTCATGGGGTAATGATTTTCCATGTTCTCAGTCGCGGGAATGCGCGGGATGAGATCTTCGGCAATGATTCGGACTATGCGGCCTTCGAGAGGGTGTTGCTTGAGACTCAGGGGCAGGTGTTTGTTCGGATCCTGAGCTTTGCCTAATGCCGAATCATTGGCATCTCATACTTTGGCCGTTGCACGATGGCGACTTGGGCGATTCATGCAGCGATTGACAACGACCCACGTTCGCCGCTGGCACCTCCACCGCCACACGGTCGGAACCACCCATTTGTATCGGGGAACCTACAAGTCATTTCCGGTCGAGGAGGACGACCATCTGTACACCTTGCTTCGTTATGTTGAGCGTAACGCGGTGCGTCCCACACTCGTCGAACGGACGGAACTATGGTGAAGGAGTCGTCTTTGGCGTTGTTTGCATCCGTCAGACAACAAAGACCGTCCGATTCTTTGCCCCTGGCCGATCCCGCAGCCAGCCGATTGGCTGCGCCGTGTGAATTGCGTTTTAACAAAGAGGGAACGAGAAGCCTTGCAAACCTCGGTCCTTCGGGGTCGTCCGTTTGGGTCGGAGGCTTGGCAGGAATCCACGGCGAAGCAGCCTGGACTGGAGTCAACCTTCCACTTACGCGGCAGGCCCCGAAAATCGAGAGACGATCTCTCAGCCTAAAAGTATTGGACGTATCCCCTGCGTCGACGGCGATAGCGCGATGATTGGCTTCCCGGTGATTGCGGCATTGAGGACTCCCCGGCGGGCTCGCCAAGCTGGCGACCGTCAGCTTTATTGTTCAAAGCCGTTGGCGTATCGTAGCAAAAGCCTGATCATCACCTGCTGATTTCAGATCATAAAGGAATGGAAATGAAAGTGAATTCTCGCATTGTCGTTTTGGCGTGTCTCGTGGTCGTCGTTTGTCTTCCCTCAATTGGTTCGCCCAAAGGCCAAGCAGATTTGCAACCCGTATCCTCAATGATTGGACGTTGGGATCTCACAGTTCAGGGGCCAGAGGGCGAATATCCGTCATGGATCGAGATTGAGCGATCTGGCCCCCGGTCACTCATTGGGCGATACGTTGGACAGTTCGGAAGCGCTCGACCAGTTTCAAAGGTTGAATTCGAGCATGGAAAAATCCGCTTTTCTGTTCCGCCACAATTTGAAGATCGCAAGATCGATGTCGACGTTGAAGGACACATGGATGGGGATGTTCTGCGCGGCGATTTGACCGGAGACAATGGCGAGCGGCTACTTTGGGAAGCCCGTCGCGCACCCAAGCTAAGCCGGGAAGCGCCAAAATCATGGGGTTCACCGATTCCGCTGTTCAATGGTCGCGATCTGGCTGGTTGGAAGCCGCGTAATTCCAACAGGAAAAACGGCTGGCTTGTCCGCGACGGAATTCTGGTCAACGCCGAACCGGCGATCGACCTGGTTTCTGAGCGGAAATTCAATGACTTTAAACTGAATGCCGAATTCCGCTTTCCATCAGACAGCAACAGCGGGCTCTATTTGCGGGGTCGATACGAAGTTCAAATCGAAGACAGTTTCGGTCAGGAAACTGACAGTCATCGCTTCGGCGGTGTTTACGGTTACCTGACTCCCTCTCTGAACGCTGCCAAACCAGCAGGTCAGTGGCAGCTGCTGGAAATCACGCTGATCGGCCGGCAAATCACAGTGATCCTGAATAGCGAACGAATCATCGACCGACAAACAATTCCTGGCATCACGGGCGGCGCCTTGGACAGCAGCGAAGCGGATCCTGGCCCGATCATGATTCAAGGAGATCACGGAATCGTCGAGTTCCGCGCGGTAACGGTCACGCCGGCAATTGTTGATTAAACCACTACGCTGAAGAAAATTTCTTCGTATTTCTCTGCGGCATATCGCCGAGCGATTCGGCCAGTTTCAGCCAAAATGGTTCCGACAGTAAATGATGCGCCAGTCCTGGCCATTTTGGTTTATTTGCGTTTCAGCAATTCATCGCGGAGTGCTACGTCCATCGGTTTCTTGCCCAGCCAGATCGTGAAATAGGCAGAGGCAAAATCGGCGCCCGCCACCAGCCCCTTTTTTTTGCCATTCAGAGACAATTCGGTCCCCTTGCCGGGTAAGTATGTCAACGAATAGTGATCTCCCGCCTTCACGTTTTCAAACAGCGCATTCATTTCATCAATTTTGGCACGGTTTGTTTCAAACTGGGCATCGGTCAGATTGTCTGACAGGATTTTATTGGCCGCTTTGACAATCTCTTTTCCTTCGAGATTCCAGAAATAATGAATTTCGAGCCGCTTCGGGACATCGGTCAATGCGTCTTTCGACTTGACTCCGTCGCCAAGATACAGCGCGGCCACCAACGCCTTGATGACCACCTGGTATCGCATCAATGCGACGTTGTTCAATACCAGTTGTTGCCCGCCAATTTTGTGTGAATCCTTGAATTCCACTCCCTCGATCTGGGCGGCATTCAGGCTCTGACGCAGACAAAATGCGGTCGCTACAAGTGGTACGAACAGAAAGAAACGAGACCTCATGATGAATCCTTTCACGATGAATTCGTTCGAATTGATGAAGAAAAACAGAAAAACAACCTGCGGGCGATCGTCGTTCAATCGCTACATACG
>JANXOO010000656.1 GCA_025353525.1 Schlesneria sp.
TGTTCGCACGATGAAATCGTAGTCACCGGTTTCCGGTGCTTTGATAACACCCTCCCACCGGATCGAAAATTCATGCGCATCAATTTTTTCAGAATCCGGGCTTCGGTCTTTGAAATCAAAGGCCACCACCGGATCGATTCGCTCAAATGCCTGATCGCCCCACATGTTTTTTGTCTTGAGGTAAACGGCTTTCAGTCCCTGTTCCGGTCGACTCCATTCACCACCCCGAATCGAACCGATCAGGTCTGCGATTGAATTGCGATACTGCCGAACGGTCAATCGCGACAATTCGACTCGAACCGGCTTGTTCCGAGCCTGTGCGGTGACAGAATAGAACGCACCATGGATGAACTGTGAAACCAGCCGTGCCTCGTCGCCGATGCATGTACCCGGCTTGTCTTCAGGCATCGACTTGCTGACATACTCGGTCAATTCACCGATCGATTTGTCACCCACGAGCGGATGAGGATAGCTGTCGGATTTTCCGTCACCATTCTTACCGTGACACGAGGCACATTTTACGTGGTAGATCGCCTCACCCGCAGCCCCGTCATCGGCAAGACCCGAACCGGAAAATCGGCAAACGGTGATCGCGACCAGGGCCAGCTTCGCGAGGAAGCGAGCATGAATTCTGAAAGAATACAAGTGAAACATCGGGCGATCAAAAACAGGGTTCACGGAAAGCAACCACCGATCGATCAGCAGGAAAAATCGGAAGCAGGAGACGCGTCAAACGCAGCGGGCAGGCAGGCAGGCGGGCACCGCGATAATTTAACCCGTTCCAAATCCAAAAGCCATCCGAAACAATGGCAGCAGGCAGTAGATTACAATCAAATCAGGGAAGTAAAGCCCATCTCCCATTGGAGTTCAGGCGTCATCCTGTGTGGCGATATAAAATGTACCCGTTTCCCTCAACTTTGATTTTGCTGATTCAATAAATGCTGACTCCGGCGAAGACGGCGATTTCATGACAGCATTGACGACGTTTGCCATGATCTCGTTGGTTCCTCGACAGGATAGCCGGATTGCAAAAAAGCGGCTGTCGCCATGAACGCTATGAATCGCTAATTCATGTGTGATGTTCGTCGAACGATCCCAGTGCATGGACACCGTGAGCAACGAGTAAATATGGTTGTACTTCGGCTATCCTGTCGAGGGGGGATCGTCCGGGCTATTTTTTCTGCGCAGAACCATCCCCACGGATAGAATGCGGAACACAGGCAGAACGGCATTGTGACATCCTGGCGACATTGCATTCAATTCCCTGATCTCGCCAGCAGTTTTCACGTACGATCAATCGCGTTCGGTCTCAACTCGAATCGGACTTGGAAATTGAGTGAAAGAAATGCAGGAATTCATCGAAAGGGCAGTCGTTGGACGGAATCAACGGCGTGTATCCCCTCAATTTACTCTCTGGACAGTTTCATAGCACGGCCGGTTCAGTGGCTTTGCCGGGATTGACGAATCCTGGAGCGACGTGCCAGAATCCGGAACTGGCGATCGACATCGACGCCAAACGATTATTCAACGACACCACCCTGAAACGAAACCGCCACCGTGCAAAGTCAAGCGAGACTGGACGAGTATCGACGAATGACGCCTGCTGAGCGTTTGCAAATTACGTTCGAATTGATCGAAGCGGGCGCACCGTATCTCAAACTGGGAACTGACGAACAGGTGCGACGAAAACAACTGCGAATTCGGCAACAAAATGATCTGGTCAACCGTCGGTTACTCGATGCGTTCGTCCGGTCAGGCAGAACCGGATCGAATGAAATCTCGTCGTCGGCTGCCGAGGAAATTACCGTACCGCAAAATCGGCGAAGTCCGATTTTAGATCCATTGGAAACAAATATATGATGTCATTGGATCTGGCCTTGGCGGCAGTCGTCAAGATCCTGACAGGTCTTGGAATTCCTTATGCAATCATGGGCGGCTTGGCCGTTCGGCTCTATGCGATCCCCCGCTTCACCAGCGATGTCGATCTGATGATGAGCGTCACACGAGATAAACTACCTGATCTTTTCGAATCGCTGGAATCGGGAGGATGCGTGGTTCCTTCGCCGTTTCGAGAAGGGTGGCTCGATTCTGTAGCCGGGCTTCCGCTGATCAAAGCGGAATTTCATTGTAACGATCGGATCATCGAGCTCGATTTGTTCATCTCGGAAACCCGATTTCAACAGTCGATCATCATGCGACGGAAGAAGATCGCGACTTTGAATGGAGAAATGTATTTTGTCAGCCCCGAAGATCTTGTCTTGCTGA
>JANXOO010000723.1 GCA_025353525.1 Schlesneria sp.
TCGACCTCCGAGATCAAGATCTCGGTAGTCGTCGATGAAAAGTACTCTGAACTCGGTGTGCGGATTTTGCATGCGGAGTTCGGTCACATAGTCCGCTTCTGCGAGTTGCTGTTCGACTTCGACATCGACCTCCATGTAGACCGTTTTGACGACGTTCAGTCCGCGAGTCGCTTCGAGGTAATCCGACATCACGAAACTGCGTTGCAGCGGTTTCGTGTCGTCCCCCTTGTGCCACGGCAGTTTGAATTTCTTCAGATCCCACAAATGCTGATGTGTGTCAATCACCGGAAACGGGTCAGTCACGGGTTTCTCCTGCGCCGAAATCATCGATTCGAGACTCCCGGCCAGCGTGCCTGCAGCGGCACTGGCGACCAAAAACCGGCGTCGCGAAAAAGTATCGATCATGGCGGTTCCTTCAATAGTAGAAACATACGAGATCAGATTTGTCGCGCTGGCAAGCTTCGAGCCACTCGCGAACCTGGACAAGAGTCTTCCGGATTTCGTCGGCGTCGTCATCCTGAATGCCGGCAATTCGCTCGTCCGTCAAAGCGGCAAGAGCCAGAGGAATTTCGGATAATTTCACATAGCCGATGTAAGGGAAATCGTCGATCTCGGGGATGTCGATCGGCGAACCCCGATAAAACAAATGACCGAAAATCGAAAACGTCTCGGCGGTGACTCCAGCGTCAATGAGCGCGTCGTTGATCGTCTCTGCCAGGCTCAGTTGCATCCCCGCCCAGTGATCGTTGGGAAGGAATTCGCCATAAAACGAGCAGAACAATTCGATGGCACGCCCATACCTGGCACCTTCGTAATCCCACCGCTCTTCATCCATGATCAGATGGCGCAGTGCATCTTCCAAAGGCAATTCCGGATCGAATTCATCATCTTCGTTCGCTTCTTCGACTTCTTCGCGGTCTTCGGCGAGTTCGTCTTCAAATTCTTCGCGAAGCTGAAGCAAAACCGATTTGCTCCGCGAACCAACGATTTTGCGGATCTGAGTCAAACTCACGGCAAATGGCATCAGGCCACTACTCATGTCGGCCCCTTCAAAGCAATGGCAGATCGACCGGAACTCCGCTCTTGGCACTTCGAGCGACAGCTTCCGTGAATTCCATGTATTGTACACCCGCCGTGAAATCGGTACGGCGGACTGATTCTACGCCTCGGATCGCCCCGATGAATTCCGCTTCGACCCGCCATCCGCTCTGTTTTTCGGGAGGAATCGTCAGTTCCCGCAGCCCGGAATCGCCGACGCGGCCGACCAGAATTCGTTCCTGGGGACCGAAAAACACTTTGACGGTTCCCGAACTTCCGTACAGGTGGATCTGCTTTCCCGGTCCGTGAAGTTCGATGCCGCTAAAATGATAAATGCCGCGAGCCTGGCCGGGCATCTGTGTCAAAATCTGAACGCTGTCAGGTACGGTGACAGGACGGTTTCCCGATCCCGTCGAATTCGGTCGTATGGGTTCGAACGTATGAGTCTGGGCAAACACTCGAATCGGCTGCGGAGTCCATCGCAAGGCCGTTTCGTGCATAATTCCAAGCGTCAGAACGTTGAGGCCGCTGATTTCGGCATCCTGTCGCCAATGCAGAACTTTTGAGTAGTCATGAAATTGATCGTCGGCACCAATAACGACCAGCTCTCGCAGTTCGCCAATGAAGCGGTCGTGTTGCAATTGCAACATTTCCAGATCTGAGGCTAACCCTAACGGGCTGGGGACAAGCATCGCCACGCGGTCCGGATGCGCGAGCGCTGCCGCCTGCATGGATTTGGCTTCAGCCAGATTGCGAGCCATTCTGGCTTCGCACAACACGTGCTTTCCTGCGGCCAGCGCTGCACAAGTCACTTCGCAGTGCAGGTTCGGCCACGTGCCGATCATGATGGCATCGATTGCGGGATCGGCCACAAGGGCCTGCCAATTCGGGAACTGGCGTGGAATCCCGAATTCGGTCGCAACCTTTGATGTTGACTCAGGAGTACGGTTAACGACACCGACGATCTCGACACCTGAAACGGCTCGCAAGCCGGGAATGTGTCGACGACGGGTGTTATCGCCAGCACCTGCGATGCCGATTCGAATGTTCGATGTGGAACTGGACACCATCCGCTATATGACCTCGATAAATCCGACTTTCGGGGAACAGTGATCTCGTACGAAGACGCGCTGAACGAGGCAGAAGACACATTCAAAACGGTTTGACATCAGGAACAACGCATCCGCCGAAAGCAGTTTCCCGCAGATCGCACCGGGACATCGTTCGATCCCTGCCGGTCCACCGAAAATCGTTCGTGGGCAAATGACTCGAAAAATACGCCGCGAAGTATAGCGGCACCTGAAAATGATTGCCACAAGTCCGTTGTCAGGCCTCCGGTTTGTAACGCACCGACGACTTACGCAACTGTTTCCGGAACACGCGAAAACAGGTGGCAGTAAAGTTCAAGGTTACTCCGCAAGGTCCGCGTCAATTTCAGACAGCGGCGCGAATCCCGCGATTCTCGGCACATAGTCGAAGTTATTGCCACGACAGGCGATTCGCATGGGATCATTCGGATGTCGGCAGGATTTCGCTGCAATTCTTGCACGATATTGTCCAGCCGCAGTGCTACGTTCCGAACGACTCGGGCGTTGCCAGTCGTGACGATGACTTCAAAATGCCACCTCATCACGCGAAATAACAGGACTGCAATCCGTCCTCCAATCGCTAAATTGCCTTGACCGATTGAAGGCAATCCAGGACAAGTGGGCGGTACACAGGCTTGAAGTGTCATGAATTGAGGCGAATGCATCTGGTTGGCTTTCGAAGTAACGAAAGAAACCGAGGACGGTTCCGGCGAGACATTGCGGAATCGCCGTTCGACGCAGGTCTCAGTTTCAGCTTCAAGCAACTATTCATCGACTTTACGATCGCATGGAGGCGTTCGTCGTGTTGCAGGCGGCTACTTTTCCGTGCGCGGTCAGTTTGAGGCGGCTTCTGCCTCAGGCGAGTTTCGTCAGCTGTACTAACCTGTGCGTGACTGACGCTGTGGAGCGAAGCAGCGAGGTCCTCGAA
>JANXOO010000725.1 GCA_025353525.1 Schlesneria sp.
CCATTTCGAGAACCCCTGAAGGAGTGACGACCCCTGTCTTTTCGCAAAAAACACCCCTCCTCGCACAACAAGGCGTCCCCTCACTTCCTTGCCACCCACACGGCATGACAGTCCTGGCATTGCCTCACGTACAAATCCAGCGGGGGCCAGGATGCGACTTTCTTGCCCCTGGTGGAATTTGTCCCGTCGCATTGCGGACAACTCGGTTTGGAGAAGAGACTCCCGAAAAGATTTGGAAAGTATTTGCCGTACCAGCGCCCAACTTTGAAATTCCGAGCACAAACGTCGCAATGCTCAACATCGCCGGTATCCACTAATTCGTCGAATTTCCAAAGGGCAGAACAGTTCGGACAGATGCAATGGTCTACTTTCATGGACGCATCTTTCGCAAAGAGAGTCGGATGGATTCACAACGATTGAATCCAGGTGTTGAGGCAATCAAAGAATTGTTTGATGCCAGCGATTTCGAGTTTCAATCTGGCCGACAACCATCGAGACATGATTCGTACCTCCAGCAGAATTGGGTACAGATACGCTATGTTCGAAGTGCGGTTGCAACTCGGCCTATGCCGGTCGATGGCGAGAGGTACGCACGTTTCGCAAAAATTCCCTACGGCCCCGCTAATTGTGCTCCCGGCGATATTTTCAACCGGGCCTTTTCAGAACTTTTTCCCGTCTCAGAGAAAAAAAGAAGAGATCAATGGGGATAGGGGGTGGGGTAGGGTGCTGCAAACTTGGTATTGACACTGGGAGATTTTATGGCGAGAAAATGCCAGAGTCGTTTCACGAATTCGTTGTTCTACAACATTCAACGAGTCCTCAGGAGGGGCCATGGTTGCGTCACAGGGAAGTGTCGTAGATTTAGAGGAAAGTGATGAACACGGTGGGCGGAAATTTCTGAGTCCCACACGGATTCTCGCTCGCTCCTTTCGATTAAGTCGTGATAACTGGCGTCAGAAACATGGCGAGGTTCAGAAGAAACTGGAACAAGAGCGACAACTGTCTGCCGAGCGTGATCGGTCTCGCGATCAGTGGCGCAAGAAGTGCGAAGCGGCCACCTCGAAGGCCGCGGCTGCTGAACGACTGGCTCAACAACGACTCGCGGATGTGGAGGCGGCGCAGGCTCGCATTTCGCAATTGGAAGCCGATTTCAAAAAAAAATGCTGAGCTTCGATGACACGGTTCCGATTGGCGGTTCAACATCCGTCGGTGTGATCGATGTGGTGCGGCAGTTGGTAGTTGTGGCGGGTGTTTCTCTACGAGCGGTGTCGCGTGTGTTTGACATCTTTCCGACCGGACAAGGACCACAGGCCTCCTCACCGTCGGCCAGTGGTGTCCGCTGGTGGATGTTGCGACTGGGACTCTACGCGCTTCGAGAGCCGCTGGAAATTGCGGACGACTGGTTCTATATCATCGACCATTCTGTGCAGATCGGAACGGTGAAGGTGTGCTTAATTCCGGGAGCACGTTTGAGCGAGCTTCCTTCGCCACCGCGTCCGCTCTGTCAGGGGGACCTTCGCCTGTTGGCGCTGATTCCGACCGAGCAATCGAACGGGCCGATCGTTCAACAACAATTGGAAGAAGCATCACGACGGACGGGAATTCCCCGTGAAATTGCGAGTGATCACGGTAGTGATGTGAAGTCAGGAAGTGAACTCTTCGCGTCAAAACACCCCGAAACCACGGTGGTCTACGATGCCGCTCATCACGGTGCCTGCGTTCTCAAACATCGCTTTGATCGGGATCCGCGTTGGGCGGAATTTGTCAGTCGGTTGGGGCAGACGAAATCCCGGATTCAACAGACATCGGATGCCTGTTTGATGTCTCCCAGTCTGTGTCCCAAAGCGCGGTATATGAACCTCGCCTCGCTGCTACGATGGTGCCAGAAGATCTTGAAATTGCTGGCGTGTGGGACGGCGGGAGGAACTGTGGCTGCGCGGGCGATCGCGCGCTACGGTTGGATGAAAGAGTTCCGCGCGGTGATTGGTGAGTGGGCGCGTTGGGAAGCGACCGTCCGCCACAGCGTGGAATTCTTTCGCACCCAGGGGTTATATCGCGGCTGCGAGAGAGACTTGGAGACGCACCTCAAGCGGCGTCCTGCCGCCGAACGTCACCGCCGTCTCGAAGCCGAAATGTACCAGTTCGCGCAGGTCCAAAGCGAGCAAGCACGACCCGGCGAACGCTTGGTGGGAAGTACAGAGGTCATCGAGTCCGTCTTTGGGAAATGGAAAAATCTGGAGCGTCAGGAGTCAAGTAGCGGGATTACCACACTCGTACTGGGACTCGGCTCGTTAATCGGGACGTGAACGGCCGAACGAATCAAACTGGCATTAGACAAGACACCCGTCGAAAACGTTATGAATTGGTGCAAAAACAACCTTCCTCCCAGCGTACAATCCCAGCGAAGACTCGCTTTTGCCAACGAATCCACGTAAACAAATCACGCCCGATTCACTGGATGCGTCAATACCAAGTTTGCAGCACCCTAGGGGTGGCACCAGGAAGACCCGGAGCCAGTCCCCGTTTTTCAACCGGTAAATTTTCCACTGCCAGTCGCCTTCGAGGAAGTCTCCACGAGCAATTTGTCCGTGGAACGCGGGAGTCCGGCGTGAACGACTTCGCCCCCTTCCGCCCCTGCATTGGGACCGATGTCGATGTTCCACTCGGCGGCGGCGATCAGTTGTGCGTTGTGTTCGTTCACCAGACCGCGTGTGGTATCGCTTGTTCCAACAGTCCGATTGACCACTTCTGAGGGGACCGGTACAATTTGCCGCTTGGTCAGGATGGCCGAAAAATGCTCTGCAAGGACGCTTTCTCATGAGCACTGCGCTCGAATGCACCGTCGTTCCGTTTGCGCACCTGGAACAGTTGCGAGAAGCTCGCGCAATTCTTGTTTCTGAAGGAAATGCTCTCGGTGACCTGTCCCGTCGACTCGACGTTCGTTTCTGTGTGGCCGTGGAATTGTTGGCCGGATGTCGCGGTTGTGTCATTGTGACGGGAGTTGGCAAGGCGGGTCTGATCGGTCAAAAAGTTGCCGCGACGCTCTCATCGACTGGGACCAGGTCCTATTTCCTGCATCCGACCGAAGCCTTGCATGGTGATCTGGGTTGCGTTGGATGTGATGATGTCTGGATGATCTTTTCCAATAGCGGCGAGACGGAAGAAGTGACGCGTCTGCTGCCAATCATTCGCGGCCAACGACAAGCGATCATTGCAGTCACGGCCAGCGACGCCAGTACATTGGGAGCTCAGGCCGATGCCACGATTTGCCTGGGTCGACTGATTGAAGCAGGGGCTCATGGACTGGCCCCTTCAACAAGCACGACTGCGATGCTCGCTGTCGGCGATGCACTGGCACTTGTTTCGAGTCAACTGAAGCAGTTCACTCCGCGCCAATTCGCGACCTTCCATCCGGGCGGAAGTCTTGGCCGTCGACTGGCGTCGGTCCGGGATGTGATGCGGCCACTGGACCAGGTTCGAATCGCCGCAGAATCGGCCACAATTCGCGAAGTCTTCGTGAGTCACTCGCGGCCAGGTCGACGAACAGGAGCGGTGATTCTTGTCGACGAAAGAGGTTGCCTGTCCGGACTGTTCACTGATAGTGACCTCGCCCGATTGCTCGAACAGCGACGCGACGATCAGTTCGATCGTCCGATTTCCGAAGTCATGACAGTCCGGCCGATGACCGTCGGTCCCGATGCGATTCTGGAAGAAGCACTTCAGTTGCTGGGTGCCAAACACGTCAGCGAACTTCCCGTCGTCGATGCGGACGGATTACCTTTGGGGATGATCGATATTACCGACGTGATCGGTTTGGGGCGTTCGGAAAAAGAATCCGGAACCTGACATGTTTCAACGGCTGCTATTCACGCTCGCTACCGCGATCGGCCTGTTTGGGCTGTTCGCAGTCTATTCCGCCGCGCTGAAGCCCGTTGTAATCATTGCCGTTCGTTCAGAACCGGTTGGCGAGACCGATGCGTTTACGATCCCTCAGCGGCCCGTCGAAAATGTGCGAATTGCGGAAGCCCACGTGCCATTCCGAAGGTGGGCCGCAGAATCCAAGTACATGTTGCGAGCGGAACAGGCGTGGATTTATACCAATTCCGTTCACCGCACGAAGGGGAGCAACAAGGGGATCACGTTTGAACCGTTTGCGATGGTCTGCATCACGAATGACAAGGACGGTCACGAACAAGCCGTCTCGATGGTCAGCGACGGATCGGCCGAAATCGAATTCAAAGACGATTTTGATGCGAAAAACCCCGAACCTGGTCGGGTCGTCAAGGCGATCCTGAAAGGGGCTGTGGAAATCGCCGGCCCTGACGGCCTGTCGATCATCGGCCAGAACTTCATTTTTAACGAAGCGGATCTGAAACTGTTCACGACAAATCCGGTCAGCTTCCGGCTGCAGTCGCATCGAGGTTCTGCGTCGCGCATGGAAATGAGCCTGATTCCCGCAAAAGGTCAGCCAGGTAAAGATCGCCCACATGTTTACGGAGTCGATTTTCTCAGGCTGATTGCGTCACCGACAGCGCTGGTTCAACTGGAAGCTCAACTGCCGCCCGGAAGCGGTTCTAAATCAGTCAAACTCAAGTGCGCCGGAGAACTTGAGTATTCCGTCGCAGCGAAAACAGCTGTGTTTACGCGAGACGTTACGGCATGGACGGGGCCAAAAGACAAGTTTGACAAACTCGATTGCGACAGACTGACGATGCAATTCGAGTCAAAATCACATCCCCCGGAGATCGATTCAAATGCAGCATCAACAAACCCCTTGGACCCGGCCAGCCCGGCCAATTCTTACCAGCAGATCGATGCTGATCTCGAATTGAAGTGGCTCAAAGCGGAAGGGAAACGTGTCAGAATCGTTTCGAAGTCGCAGGGGATCAGGGCCGAGATGTCACTGTTGACCTACGATGCCGGGACGCGCAACTTGCAGATGATCTCGCAGGGAACCCGTTCGAACGTCGAAGTTTTTCAGTCACAGGAACAAAGCCGGACAGAGATCCGGGTTCCAAAGATCGAAGCCCGACTGAACCTGCAAAGTCAACTCGACCTGTTGTTGTGTCACGGTGCAGGAATCTTCAAATATCTCGACATGAAAGCGAACAACCGGGCCTTTAGTGCAACTTGGGAAACGCAACTTCGTCTGCAGACAGGCATCGCTCGGGGACTGGATCTGGTTGAACTCGAAGGTCGCGCCAAGTTCTTGCAACCCGATCGCAAAATCGGATTGACGGCCGAACTGATCAAAATCCAGGTGGCGGGCCTGAACCTGAATATCTCGCCAATGTCCGGTGACAGTCAGGCGACAAAAAATGTTCCGGCTCCGGAGCCCAAACGAATGCTCGCCCTGCGCGATGTCGGATTCACAAGCCCACAAATGGAAATCAAAAAGACGAACGAACTCGATGTTCAATTCGAGAATGATTTTGATTCGAAGCTTGACACGACATTGCGAAAAGCACGGTCGCAGTTGCAGCCAGCGGCGATCACGATTTCGAACGAAAGAAGTCCTGAACGTTCGACCGTACGAGTATCGGCAAATCGGGCTAAGAAAGGTACAGGATCTCCATCGATCGGATTCGCGAATGTACCGTCGGCGTCTGACGGAATTCTTGGGCCACCTGTCGACATCCCGATCGATGACCCGGACATTCGACCGTCCTCCAAAAGTCCCGAAAAGCCGGTTCTCGTCACTGCAAACCGCATCAAAGTTCTTATGAAACGAGTTGCCGGGTCGTCGGAACCGGTGTGGTCCGACATTGAAACCGACGGCAATGTCGAACTGACTCAGGATCGGGTTCCGGGTGAGAAGCCTGTGAAGCTTGCCGGTGATCGGGTTGAGGTCAGGCGTGAGACCGAAAACCGCGAAGTTGTTCATGTCTACGGTAAGCCGGCGTTGATTCGGGATCAGCGATTCGAAATTGAAGGAAATGAAATTCATCTCGACCGGGGTGACAATCGCACCTGGGTCAGCGGATCGGGTCGACTGAAACTGCAGATCCCTGATGGAGCAGCTCTGCCAGGCGAGGAAGCTGGCGCCAGTCGGCATCTGAACGTCCGCTGGGGCGAGTCGATGAATTTCGACGGACTGGACGCCAGATTCATCGGAAGGATTGATGCGAGGTTTGGAAAGGGTTCGATGCGGTGCGAGCAAATGACCGTAAGTTTGACGGAGTCTCTGTCGTTTCAGAATAATCCCGCTAACGCTCAACCGGCAATTCGCACGATCCACTGTCGCGAAAACGTCAATTTCAAGAATGCAACGTATGACGGCAAAAAACTGATCGATATTTATCGGGGGAAGGTTGGCGAATTCACCTGGAATCATGCGACGGGGACAGTCGACGCACAGGGCCCCGGCACCATCCAGGCGTGGCGACGGAAGCGGAATGCGGGGAGCGGGTTTGCCGCGAATGACGTTGTCCAGGCCAATCGTCCGATTCCTGTCGAGATTTCGGAATGGGAATACACACGCGTCAAATTTGAAGGTCGCCTGAAAGGGCATATCGATGGTGAAGTTACGAGCGATTCAAGTCGTCGGACCGCGACCATTGACGACCGCGTCGAAGTCATTCATGGCCCGGTTGATTTGCCCAACGAGAATGACACAGTCAATCCGGATGACCTGCCGTCGAAAGCGGGGACGATTCGTTGCGACCAGCTTCAAATCGTGAACCACCCGAAAACCGATCGGAATCCTGGCGGGTATACCGAACTTGTCGGCAAGGGGAATTCGGAAGTGGAAGGGCAAGTCAACGGACGGCGATTCAACGCTTCGGCCGATGAAATCAGTTTCGACGGCTCCAAGGGTTTGTATATTCTGAAAGCGAATGGCCGCCAGAGTGCTCGGCTGAATGAATTACAGAGCGGAAGCATGGCTGGCCAGCAGATCGACTTCAATCCGGAACGGAAGTACATTCATGTCGTCCGTGCCACGGAAGGTCGCGGCTCGATGTCACGCTGATGCGCTGTCTGATTCATGGTCTGCGGCGAACATGAAAGCAATTCAATGAACGATTCGTTCCGAACGCATATTGCCAGGCAACTCGACGGGATCCGGGCGGCAGGGACTTACAAGCGCGAGCGGGTTATCTCAACGCCGCAAGGAACATTCGTCCGGGTTTCCGACGGACGACCCGTTTTGAATCTTTGCGCGAATAACTATCTCGGGTTGGCACAGCATTCCGAAATTCTCGAAGCGGCTCATCGGGGTCTGGACGAATGGGGGTACGGACTGGCGTCCGTTCGATTCATTTGCGGAACGCAATCGATCCACAAGCGACTCGAAGCGAAGATCTCGGAATTTCTCGGGACTGAAGAGACCATTCTTTACGGTTCCTGCTTTGACGCCAACGGCGGTTTGTTCGAAACGCTGCTCGGTCCCGATGATGCGGTGATTTCGGACGAGCTGAATCACGCCAGCATTATCGACGGCGTTCGCCTGTGTAAATCACGGCGATACCGGTATCGAAACAATGATATGGCGGAACTTGAAGCCAGGTTGATCGAAGCCGGAGATGCGAACGCACGATTCAAACTGATCGCGACCGACGGGGTCTTTTCGATGGACGGGACGATCGCCGACCTGCCCGGTATTTGTGATCTGGCTGACAAATACAACGCCTCTGTAATGGTCGACGATTCGCACGCCGTCGGGTTTACCGGACCAACAGGACGTGGGACACATGAACTTCACGGAGTGATGCAACGAATCGATTTGCTGACCGGTACGCTTGGAAAGGCACTCGGAGGAGCCAGCGGCGGATATACGAGCGGTAAGCGGGAAATCGTCGAATACCTCAGGCAGCGATCCAGGCCGTATCTGTTTTCCAACACACTGGCTCCCGTCATCGCGGCAGGCTCAATTGCCGCGCTGGATCTGTTGACGAGATCGACGGAACTTCGTGACCGGCTCGAATCAAATACCCGATATTTTCGCGATGAGATGACGTGCCGCGGATTCAATATCCCGGCGGGGACACATCCGATCGTCGCCGTGATGCTTGGCGACGCTGCTCTGGCGTCGAAGGTCGCCGACGCGATGCTTGAAAAAGGGGTCTACGTGATTGGATTCAGCTATCCGGTCGTTCCGGCGGGAAAAGCCCGAATCAGAACGCAAGTCTCGGCAGCACACAGTCACGAGGAACTCGAATTTGCTGTCCGATGTTTTACAGAAGTGAAGCAGGAGTTGGGAATTTGAACGTCGATGTGTGGCAGGATTATTCTGCTCACGGTGTCATTAATTCGACCTGCGGTTTCAATCTTGTTCCAATCGGCGGATTCGGCTAGTTTCCCCCCCTCCAGCTGCACCCATTTCGCCGTTTGAATCATTTCTCTGACAGCGGTGGCTTACACCCGTCCTGTTGACTTTCCCGATGGATATCCCGATGCGATCCGTTTCCGGCTCGTTGCTGCTCGCGCTTGTTCCGCTGATGGCGGCCGGTTGCACGCTGCCCGACCGGTCGCTCGGACGGATCGGGGGGCCAGGTTTTCGTCAGAAATCGTCGTCCAGGCCCCGATTTTCCAGTAAGCCGTCGGTCGAGAACGAGTATGCAGCAAAAGGGCCCGAGCGAAGCCGACACTCCACTCCGGACGATTTTGATTCCCGCGTGTCTCAAATGCGAAATCGACGCGACGATGCGAATCTCAAGTCAAAAACGGCGTCGAAGGAGTCGGCAGAATTTAATGCAGGGCACTCGACTGATTTTTCGACGTCAGAAGAAAAG
>JANXOO010000743.1 GCA_025353525.1 Schlesneria sp.
TTTCCAATGCGGTCACGACGATCGCTGGTGACGATCTGAATATCGATGTCGGAATGTCCTCGGATCCTGGTCGGGGATTGCATGTCGGGCGAACGTTGACGGTCGATAAAATGGTGCGGACGATCGCTGAAAAGTGCGAACTGGCCGAGTTGTCCCGAACGATCGCCGTTGATATGGAATCTCACGCCGTCGCTTCGGTCTGTCGTGATCGAAAGACCCGGTGCCTGGCCATTCGCGCGGTGAGCGACGATTTGTCGGCCGATCTTCCCGCCGAAGTCTTGAGCCTGGTCGGAGAAACGGGGGCTGTTCGCGTCGGAGCCGTCATCGGTGCCTTGTGGAAACGCCCGACGAGCTACAAGGATATGTGGCGACTTCGCGAAAACGCGATGCAGGCGTCTGAACACCTGGCAAACTTCCTTGACGGAGTCATCACGCAATTACACGCCACTCCGTAATCTCCAGGACGTACGTACGCACCTTGTTGCAGAGTTTCCAGTCAGCGAAGGGTCGTCCGACGGGTTTCGGCGGAATGGGCGATTTCCGCAAGTTCCCGCCGCGACGCGATTGATTCGAGCAGCTCGCGATACAGATCGACGGTTTTCGAAACCATCTGGGCCACACCGAATTCGGATATCACATCGCTTCGTGCCGCACGACCGATCGCGCGCGCCTGAGCAGGATTGTCGAGCAATTCCAGAATCCGATCGGCCAACGCTTCGCTGTTGGAAGGAGGGACCAGCAGGCCCGTCTGGTTGTCGCGAACGACCTGATAGATTCCTCCCACCCGAGTGGCGATGACGGGACGACCGATTGCCATGGCTTCCAGCATAATCGTACCAATCCCCTGTTGCAGGGAGGGGAGACAAAAGATGTCCATCGCTGTCAGGGCATCGCCAAAGTCCAGAAGATTTGGCACGAATGTCACGCGAGAATCGATTTTCAGCGCGACGGCCAGTCTCCGCAAATTCGATTCTTCGGGTCCGGCCCCTGCGATGACGAATTCGACATCACGACCTGTGGCCAGTACCCGAGCGGCGGCACCCAGAAAGAACGGAAACCCCTTGACGGCTTCCAAAGGTCCTGCCGTTCCGATGACAGGAACCCGGCTGGAATCGAGAACACCTGTTTCATCCAAAGAGGCATCTGCATCCACACCGCTGTGGATCACGGAAATCAGTTCATCCGACAAGCCTGTCTGCTGCTGCAGATCCAGTTTCACCGATTCGCTGACAGTAATGATGCGTTGGCACCAGTTCAGGTCGACGGCAAATCGTTCGTGCGGCTGCAAATAATCATGAACCGTAATCACGAACGGACATTTCAGTTGCCTTGCAAGCCAGATTCCCTGGCGAAGGGCATTCCGCGACTGAATATGAATAAGATCCGGCGGATCGAGTTTCAGGCTGCGAAGCATCATATGCATGACGACCCGGCCCCACACCGGCAATTGCAAGTGCGAATACTCGCGAATCTGAAGCTCGCGTCGGCGTTCGGGTTCGACGCGTCGCGCATCGGGACACGCGACCGAGACTCGAAAACCGTGCTGCGGCAAATGCTCTGCTAACCGCAAGGTGTAGGAACAACTGCCTCGCACAGCAAATCGTCCGGCAAAAAGCAGAATCGAAGGCTCGATTTCAGACATACAGCGGTTGCTCGCAAGGAAACTGGCGGGCGCGATCAACCGCGCCATCGATTCGGAATGATGTCACCGGCGCAGCGCCTTGGGTCGCTGGAGAATTTCATTCAGCAGGATCGCATTGCGAACTCCGTTCGGATCCCGCAACACCTTTACCAGCGGATGAACCTGACGCTCTTGTGGTTCGCTCGCCGGAGCAATCCCGTGACCGAAATTGTTCAGGAATGCAGCCGGTACGTCACGCTGGACTTCCGCATCAACCTTGTTTCCCAAATGGTGCGATCGAACGGCGCTTCCGACATTCGATTGAGCCATCGATGCCATTGACGCCTCACCGGGCCGAGCCATCGGACGCGAGGAACCTGATATCGATGATGCTGCCGAAGTCGGGCGTGACGGCGCCGGTTTGGGTTTGGCTCGGGCCTGCTGCTTTGCCGCCCGCTGGGGTTGTTCCTGCCGTTTCTGTTGCTGTTTCTGCTGCGGTTGCGGTTGCGGTTTTGGCTTTTCGCCCGAGAGTTGTTTCAACAGTGATTCGATCTCGCTTCGTCCGGATTGAGGTTTCGCAGCCGGCTTTTTTTCGCGGGGAACTCCGTCAGCGTTATTTCCTTTGATGGCATTCACGAACCAGCTCAGCACCGAAATGACCAGCACGCAAATGCCGATAATCTGGCCGCCGTCGATCCCGCCAATCAGAAATGGCAAATTCATCCCGCGAACCTTTCGCTTCGATTCTTCCCGATTCGTGTCACCCCGATTTGTTTTTTTCCGGTTCGGGTTTCACCGGGTTTCGGTTCCGTTCGACTATTTCCCGGCCCCGGCAATCGTGTTTCTCATCTGAGTATCGGCCTGAACGTTCTTCAAATCGTAGTAATCCAGCAATCCCAATGTCCCTTTGCGGAATCCATCGGCGATCGCCACTGGGACTTCGGCTTCTGCCAGGACGACCTTCGCCCTGTTTTCCTGAACGAGAGCCACCATTTCCTGCTCACGCGCCGTGAAATCGGCTCGACGCTGTTCCGCCTTGGCCTGGGCAACTCGCATATCTGCTTCGGCCTGATCGGCCGACAAACGCGCTCCAATGTTTTCACCCACATCGATATCCGCGATATCGATCGAAACAATTTCGAAAGCGGTCTGAGCTTCCAGGCCCTGGTTCAGCACGGTTTCCGAAATCATTTCAGGGTTTTCGAGCACCAGCTTGTACGATTTCGTCGAACCGATCGCCTGGACAATCCCCTGGCCGACGCGTGCAACGATTGTTTCCTCGGTGGCACCGCCGATCAGTTGGTGGATGTTGGTTCGCACCGTCACGCGAGCTCGGGCTTTCAACAGGATTCCGTCGCCTGCCACTGCATCAAGCGTCATCTGACCTTTGCGAGTATCAGGGCAATCGATCACCTTCGGATAGACGCTGGTTCTGACGGCTTCGAGAATATCGCGACCGGCGAGATCGATTGCCTGAGCGGTTTGCCAGTCGAGATCGATGTTCGCGCGATTCGCCGCGACGAGAGCCCGGATCACATTGGGCACGTTACCACCAGCGAGATAGTGTGATTCGAGGTCGCGTGTACTGAGTTGATAAACTTCGGTCAAACCCGCTTGCACGGCCATGATCTTGGCTCGCACAATGATCGCCGGATTCACTTTGCGAATCGACATGATCACAAGGTGAGGCAGCGAAATGTCGGC
This sequence comes from Schlesneria sp., assembly GCA_025353525.1. Taxonomy (GTDB): domain Bacteria; phylum Planctomycetota; class Planctomycetia; order Planctomycetales; family Planctomycetaceae; genus Schlesneria. The sequence continues at coordinate 3,326 of JANXOO010000743.1, forward strand.
TCCGGTCATCCAGCACTGGATATACAGGCTGATATATCGGGCAAAGACGGCAATAAAAATCAGGGCAACGATGACGATAATCGCGATCACCCCGATCATCAATGCCGACGAAGAATCCTCGGCCAGGACCAGCGGGTTTAGCGGAATGAATTCCGGATTCATGAATCGTTCCTAAGCAGTAGGAAACTCGAAATCGAGCTTCGTGGAGTTTTCCGGGGATTGTTCAAATTCACGATGGTTGCCTGCAGCGTCCGTGTTTTGTACGGGGGGTGTCCCCGGTCGAACGACAATTCGCGTTCCGTTGACTTCAACAATTTCGACCGATTCGCCTGAATCGATACCCAGTCCGTCGGAAACGGCGTGCAGGCGTTCGCCGCGCACACTGACCAGACCGCCTGGATTCAGCATCGAAAGTGTAGTACCAAACTGTCCAACCAGTTTTTTCAGCCGCAGGGCATCTTTCTCAAATGGCGTGACATCTTTCGATTCGGGCGCTTCCAGTAACACTTTCTTGCCCATGGAGGTTCGAGGGAGAAGATAAAACCCGAATCCGATGACTGTCGGAACGAGCAGCAGCAGCATGACACAGAATACGGCAAAGACGCCGGGATGCGAAGTCCCCCACGCCCGATACGCAAAAATCAACGAAACGACCAGACATAGAAATGTGATCACCCCCAGCAGTCCGCCCGACGGAACAAAGACCTCGGCGCAGAGGATTCCTAATCCGACAATCAGCAAGAGGACGGCAAAAACGGCATTCGAATCCATAGATCAAACGGTCTCGATAAAACAGCTCAGTTCGCCGCCAGCATCCTTGGAGTCACCAGGTATCAGGCGACCGGCAGGTGTTGCAACACTGGTCGCTGAAAAACGGGGGACAGGCACCAGGAAGACCTGGAGCCCGTCCCCTTTTTTCCCACGATAAGTGTACCCCGCCCGGCACCAATGGCAACACATGGTGACATCAACTCCGGTTGATGTTCACGCCATACGACGACTATTTTGCATTCCCGAAGCAATAGAGCCATTCGTGGCGGGCGTTATCGGTCCCCGTTGCGACTCGCAGAAATATCTGACCTCCGCAAATCGCCGGACTGGGGAAGGAATCGGTTCCGACATGGTTTTCGGCCAGCAGATCGAATCGGTCCGACGTGGCGCGAAAGACATAGATTGTCCCCAGTTCATTGGCCCAATAGATGTTTCCGTTCGCCAGCACAGGCGACGCACTGACCGGGCCTTTCAATCGCTCTTTCCACATCTCTTGTCCGTCTGAGCCGCGCCAACAGAAGATCACTCCGTTGTCTGTCAATCCGTAGACGTATCCGTCGTACGCGAGCATCGATTGCTCGTAACACTTCTGATTGTTACGCCACAGTACTTTGCCGCTGCCGTCAGCCTTCACCGCCAGTGTCTCGGCCTTGGGATAACCGCCGCTGGCAAATACGATCTCGCCAT
>JANXOO010000781.1 GCA_025353525.1 Schlesneria sp.
ATCAAACGGACGTGGGACCAGTCAGCCTGCATCTTTCGATTGTCAACGATGTGGTGTCGATCCGGATCATTGCCGAAACTCAGACATCGATGGACGCACTCAATCGACAGCTCACCGATTTGCAGCAGTCGCTCGTCAACAGTGGCATCAACTTCAACTTGCATCAAGTAACGTGCGAGGACGGCACCGGGACACCTTTCAACCACGGCGATCAGCCTCGCCATGGCAACACGCCGGGCAACGCACCGTCGAGCGTAGCAAGATTGAAACTGGCAACGCCTCCCGTCATCCAGCCGCAACAACGCTTCGATTTCGTAGCGTAAGCTTGCCGATGCAGGCGAGTTTAACAAAACCGTCATGCAATCGATTCAGTCGCACGTCTCAACGCGCTTAGCCCTGACAGCGCTCGTAATGAGTTGTTCGAGAACCTTGAGATCGACATCAATGAGCTTGCCGATATAAAGGCAGCCCTTGCCCATTTTGTGCTTTCCAAGTCGTTCGAGCAGCCCTTCCTCTGATGAGGCCGCCCCGGTTCCATAGATGCTGATATCACCTTTCCTTGACGAGAAGCCCACGAGGCAGATCTCACCGTCTTTGCCGCTTGCATACTTGTACGTATGGGTGCCGAAACCAACGATTGAAGAGCCCCACATTTTGGCTTTCGCACCTGTCGCTTTGGCCAACAACAGGACCAGCACTTCACAGTCTCTTCGTCTCGTTTCGGAATCGATCGCACCGAGATAGTCACTTACGCTGGCATCGGTCGGCGTCGTCTTGTTCGTGGCCATGTCGATGAACTCCAAAACAAAAAATTGCGAAAACTGTCGTTCAGGGAATCAGGACCACAGCTCCAATTCCGCCCAACCGTTCGCCAGGTCAAAGAAATGATACCAGATAAACGAAGCTGAAAATGCGAGAACCGCACCGGGCTCATAGCGTTCTTCCAGTGTCGTCCTGTCGCTCCGCGACAGGAAAGCCGTAGCGCCACCCGGCAAGCATGTTGCCCATGGCAACCACACAGCAAACTTAATTGGACAGCGCCACTTTTGACGAGCGAAGTTCCATAAGATTATTATAGTAAATGACTTGTGACGACCCGCTTCAGAGAGCGGTCAAATCCGATCACGTTCATCATAACGTATTATTATAAAGTGCTTTACGCCTCTTTTTGATCGAAAAGTGGCGTTGTTCAATTAATCAATCAGCTCCGTGGAAATGCGATCCCGTTTTCCACCGTCGCCGCGCAGGCACGTGAGCCGGAAAGATCCGGTTCGAGTGGTTGGGACTGACAGCGGACCAGTCGTGCTTCCACAACTCAGATGATCATTCCCGACCTCGCCCCTTTGTTCGGCAAAATACCGAAAAAATTGAAATCCGCCCCGAGCCGATTTGCGACGAGGTGATCGGCAGATTCTTATCACTGCCGACAGAGAGAAGGCTCTCACCCGAATTTCTTCCTGAATTCTCCTGGATGCCAGTTCATGAATGTTTCGCCAGCGCCGGAAGATGGTTGGTGCAATCCTGTGGCCCCGTCAGTCAAGCCACGGTAGCGACCTCGGCCCTTCGCTCGACGAAAGATGCATTTCGTTCGCCGAACTCATTTATACGCGGGTCCGCTCCTGTTCCCTGGGCAATCTTTAAAACGGCGTGACCGGATTTCTTTTTAATCCTCCGACAAACCGAAACCGGATTTTGCTGAGCTGTCCAGGGCCGGTCTTCAGATTCGGACCAGGCCGACTAGTGCCACGTCCCGGAAACGGGGTTTCATGAAATCGATAAAAGCGATAACTCTCGTCAACCCTCGATTTTGGGGCGGGAGATCAGACAATGCCAGGGAAGGC
>JANXOO010000785.1 GCA_025353525.1 Schlesneria sp.
TCGCCGAAACCGTTGCCGGGATCATTAGCAATCGCGGATCGACTCCCAAAGCCACCGCGGCAGCAGCAATAATTGGCAACACGGTATTGACGGTGGCAACATTTGAAGTGAATTCTGTCAGGAACGTGAGCAGCGTACAAACCGCCGTCACTAAAACCCAGGTGGGCTGGCCGTCAGCATAATGCTTGAAGATGCTGCCGACCCATTTGGAAAGCTCGGTCGACTCGAACGCACCCGCAATGGCAAACCCTCCGCCAAACAGCAGCAGAATCCCCCAGGGAATTCGCGAAGTCGTTTCCCAGTTCATCAGATATTCCGTATGACCACGACGCGAACGGCGAACCGGGATAACGAACATCAGTGCGGCCACCGACATGGCGACCGTGGCATCGCTGACGTATTCGGCAGACTTTTCGCGGGGGACGCCCAGCCAACGCAGCCAGTCACTGACTGTCGCACCCCATCCCCGCACAAGAATCCAGTCTCCAAATGTAAAGTCGGTTCGCAGCAGCCACAGCAGAGCGGTCACGGTGAACAGTGCGAACATCGTCCGTTCGGCAAAGGTCATCGGCCCAAGTTCGCGCAATTGTTCGCGAAAGTAAGCTCGATCAAATTTTGCAAATCCTGCAGGAGTCTTCAGGCCCCAAACAAGGATTTGCCAGGTGCACATCAGAAAAACGAACCCGAACGGAGTCCACGTCAGCATCCACTGCGAGGCCGATATTGCAGGCTGGTTCGGAAACGATTTGTTCCAGATATCGATCATGGCCAGATTTGTCGGCGTCCCAACCAAAGTCGACAATCCGCCGATGCTGGCCGAATAGGCAATTCCCAGGGTCAGCGACATTGCAAAATGATCAAATTGCGGATCCGCCACCATTCGTTGTTTGGCCGATTCCTCAATCGTTGGAAGCTGCTCGAGGGAAGTCAACATTGCGAGAGCGATCGGCAACATCAGCAGCGTCGTCGCGGTATTACTGATCCACATCGACAGACTGAACGTTGCCAGCATGAAGCCGAGCACGATCCGTCGGGGGCTCGTTCCGGTCGCATTGACCGTCAGCAGTGCCAACCGCCGATGCAGGCCCCAGCGTTCTATTCCCAAAGCAACAATAAATCCGCCGAGATACAGAAACGAACTGTCTCCGAGATAGGACTGACTGACCGTTTTAGCCGACTGTATCCCGAACAGCGGGAAGAGTGCCAGCGGCAGCAGGCTCGTCGCAGCGATCGGCACCGCCTGCGTCACCCACCAGATTGCCATCCACAGAGTGACAGCCAGCAAACGTTGACCGGCAGGAGCCAGTCCATCGGGCGGCGGAAGCAGCAAGATCGCAGCAAAAACGGCAGGACCAAGCAATCGACCGGCAAATCCAATCCACCCGGGATTAGCCTCTTC
>JANXOO010000826.1 GCA_025353525.1 Schlesneria sp.
CGCCGCCCGTGACAGCAATTCTCTTTACGCTCAGAGTTCCCAATTGGCTTCCGTCGTTTCACTATGTCTAAAAAATACGCGGCGTTTGTAAGGCGACCCGCAGGAAAAGGAGAACCGCTTGCGATAAAGGGGGGACGACAGGCACCAGGAAGACATGGCGTCTGTTCCCCCTTTTAACGCGAGTACCTTTGTTACTGCTGGCAAATGCCAAGACCGTCTATTCGAACAAAATGCTCATTTAACGCAGGTTGCCGAAATCGATCTTTTGATCGCGTCGGCAAATTTCGAAGTCTGGCGTTTTCGATCGTACATTTCAACGGCGATTGCTCGTGCTCTGGCTCCCATTTCATGCAATTCGTCCCGATGGTCAGCACACCACTGGATTCGTTGTGCCAGAGCTTTCGGATCTCGCGGCGAAACGACGAACCCGATTTGGTGATCCCGGATGAGGATCGCGAGTTCAGAATCACTTGCCGCGACAGCGACGACGGGCGTTCCTGACGCGAGAATCCCGTACAACTTGCTTGGCATCAGGCAATGGTGTGCTTCAGGATGCATAGAAATCAGGTGGATATCAGCGGCACTCAGGCTTTGGGCAAGTTCATCCCGGGGTTGGTAGGGCAGGAATCTGAGGTTTTTCAGTTGCAGTCGATCAGACTGTACTTCAAGATTAGGGCGATCGGCACCTCCGCCGACAAACAGGATCTCAATCTCCGGCTGGGCTTTCAGCAGCGCTGCTGCTTCGACGACATTATCCAGATGCTGTGACAGTCCCATATTTCCGGAGTGCATGACGATAAATCGGTTACTGAGCCCTTCACGTTTGCGGAGTGCATTATCTGTTTTCATCGGAACAATGACACTCGTATCGACCCAGTTTTCGATACTGATGATTCGCGAGTCGTCGATTCCCCATTTCACCAATCGGTTTTTCATGTCACCACTGAGAACAACGACGAGGTCGGCGCGACAGTACGCGGCCTTCAATTGCCATCTTAAAAACCCCGTGAGCCAACCTTCTTTAACCTTTCCCAACGATACGGCGACATCGGGATAGAGATCCTGCAGATAGACGATCAGTCGGGTTCGATGCCACCATTTCAACCTTCGAGCCAACAGTGGCAGCAGGAACGGATCTGTTTCCGTAACGACGACATCAGGTCGAGAAATACGAAACGCACGAAAGTACGCAGCAATCAAAAAACCGACCAGATTGATAGCCCGGGCGGGTAAAAATCGCTTTCCCCATTCGGGATGGCGAACTCGCTCAATCACGACACCGCGGTGTTGCTCACGACCACTTCGACAAAACGACTCGTTTTTCGGATTCTGATTTGGCTGCCCCGCCAGCACGGTAATCTCGAACCTGTCGGCCAAATCTTCACAAAGTTCCGTCAACAATTGGCCGGTCGCTTCTGCATCCGGCCAATAAGAGCGGTTGAGGAACAGAACGCTCGTCTTTTTTTCGTTCGAAGTACTAATGATTCGATATCTTGGAGCGGCGCATCGCTTGTGCGGAGCCCTGGAATCGACCTGCGATCACGTTTGGGCTTACACTTGATACTAGGGTTTCGTGTTTTTTTATGTCCAAACAACTCGTCATACTAGAGCACCAGTTCGACTTCAAAATCTTCAAGTTTAACGGTGGCTCCCTGTTGCAAGAAGTTGACGGCAACGAAGAGGTAGTCAGAACCCTGGCGTTTAATAATGACCCCTTCGACTCCGTTGAGAGGCCCGGATTTAATCCTGACTTTTGCCCCCGGCTGCAATCGCGCCTCGATCTGCAGCGGCATTCCGAGCTGGATCAGTCGCTGAATTTGTCGCAGGTCATTGGTCAGTTCCAGTGTATTCGTCACCTCGATCGTCTTCGAGATGAGATTTGTCTTCAGAGCCCGATAGCGGTTATAGCCATCGCTGCACATAAAAAGGTAGTTGCTGAAAAGTGGCAGATGCGATGTTCGCAACCGGCCTGCGGGAGATCGAAACCGATGAGGGATAATCGGGCAATAAAACGATATCTCGAGCGTTACAAGCGCCCGCATCAATTCCTTTTCCTGTCGGGAACGAGTGTACACCACCCACCATTGAGAATCGTCGCCCATACCGGGATCTTTGCGTATGAGCAGGTCCTCGGGGAAGAGATCGATTTCAGCGGCGAGGATCGGCATTGCAAATTCGCTTGTGTTAGATGCTGG
>JANXOO010000838.1 GCA_025353525.1 Schlesneria sp.
GCACTTTCCCAAACGCTGTCTGATCGCCCGTTCCTTCGGTCAATGTCGGGTCGTACGGCACCAGATCGCGCGCAAAATCGTAATGCCTGACTTCCGTATTTTTTCCGAGTTCTTTCCATTTCGGATCGAGCTTCGCCAGATCGGCCCGAACGGCCTGAAATCGCGTCGTGTCGCCGGGCATGTCGGCCGTATTCATACTGCGGCTGACATCCGACAGAACCAGCAACTGGACGGGATTGTCGTCGGCATCCGACTTCTGGATCGCTGGTCGAAACATGGCAAACGTCAGGACGAGCACTTCCAGCAATCGCAGCGAAAGCAGCAGGCGGGCGACCCCTTTCGGCAGCCGCTTTAACTGGGCCCGATAGGTGAAATGCACGAGCGCAACGAGTCCCGCACTGATGATTACCACCAGCGGCCACGACCAAATCGGCTCAACGAAAAATTGCATGGAACTTCAGTGCGAATGAAATTGAGCGACCTGATTTGCCGGGATTTTGCCGAAACATAGTTTATCCGGTCGCCTCGTGAGAAGACCGGTGATCCGCTATCATACCCGATTATCGCAGGAACAATCAGGATACGCACTATGTTTGTCGATCAGGTCAATTTGTTTTGTAAAGCGGGTGACGGCGGGCCGGGGGCGTGCAGTTTTCGCCGTGAAGCGCACATTCCTCGCGGCGGTCCCGACGGGGGGGACGGCGGTCGAGGTGGTCACGTCATCATCGAAGCAGACGAAAATATCAGCAGCCTTGTGCATCTGGTCGGAGTCCGCCACTGGAACGCCGATAATGGTGAGCCCGGCCAGCCGACACTCAAAGCCGGTCGCATGGGCGAAGACACGATCGTCCGAGTTCCACCCGGAACGATCATCCGCGATGCAGGACGTGGCTTCGTACTGAAAGATCTGATCGAGCACGGCGAGCGCGTCGTCATTGCCAAGGCGGGCGAAGGGGGCAAAGGAAACACGCGATTCATGTCGTCGACAAATCGCGCCCCGCGTGAATTCGGGCCTGGTGAACCGGGCGAGCGACGTGATGTGTTGCTGGAATTGAAGGTCATCGCCGATGTCGGACTGATCGGAAAACCGAACGCCGGAAAATCGACACTGCTCAGCCGCCTGTCGCGCGCCAACCCCGAAATTGCCAATTACCCCTTCACAACCAAGTATCCGAATCTGGGGATTGTCCGCGTCGGTACCGAGCGTCAATTCGTGATGGCAGATATTCCGGGGCTGATCGAGGGAGCTCATGCCGGAGTCGGACTGGGTCATGAATTCCTGAAACACGTCGAACGAACAAAAATGTTCATCCATCTTGTAGAACCGGCGCCCGACGACCAGTCCGACCCGATCGAGAACTACATCAACATCCGCGAAGAATTGCGGTTATACGACGAAGAGTTGTCAAAACGTCCTGAAATCGTCTGCGTGACCAAATGCGAACTCGCCGACGCCAACGCGGCCGCCGAATTGCTCGAAGAACGAATTGGTCGTCCCGTCCTCAAAATCTCTTCCGTTGCCGGCAAGGGCCTGCCACAACTGTTGCAACAAACGATCAGACTGCTCGACGAACTGCAAAACCCGATGTAGCCATCACGCGATTGTCCCGGTAGTAGACCGGGTATCGGTGGCTTACTAGAATTCAGGTACGGTGCGCTCTTTTGTGGTTCCCCTCCCAAAGTCCTGCCGTGCCAGAATTGTAACGTCAGCATTACGGAGATTATTGTGGAACTTCGGAGAAACCCGACGCGGGCGGTCAGGATCGGTTCGACAACAATTGGGGCCGGGCAACCGATCGCCGTTCAAAGTATGACGGCGACCCAGACGCAGAATATTGATGCGACCGTCGGTCAAATTGAAGATTTGTTCCGCGCGGGCGCCGATGTGATTCGCGTCGCCGTCGATAGCGCCAAGGATGCCGCGGCACTCGCCGAGATTCGAAAACAGACCAAAGCCAATCTGGTTGTCGATCTGCAAGAGAATTATCGACTGGCTGAAATTGTCGCTCCGTTTGTCGACAAAATCCGATATAACCCCGGTCACCTCTACCACCACGAGCGGGAAAAGCCGTGGCAAGAGAAGGTTCGCTACCTGGCGGGAATCGCTCGAGATCACGATTGCGCAATTCGCGTCGGAGTCAACTGCGGTTCTGTCGACCCTGCAAAAAAGGAAAAGTACGACCCCGCAGATTCGATCACTCCAATGCTCGAATCTGCCTGGGAACACTGTGACTTTCTCGACTCGCTCGACTTCACCCGCTATTGCGTATCGCTGAAGGACTCGGACCCGCGTCAAGTGATCGAAGGGAACCGGCGATTTGCCGAAAAGCGGCCTGAAATCCCGTTGCATCTGGGTGTCACCGAAGCCGGGATGCCTCCCGACGGAATTATTAAAACCCGAATTGCCTTCGAGCAACTTATCAGCCAGGGAGTCGGAGATACGATCCGTGTTTCGCTGACCGTCCCGAATTCCCGGAAGTCCGAAGAGATTGTCGCAGGAAAGAAAATCCTCGAAGACATTGCCGCAGGCCGCGTCCGATCGTTCGTTGATTATGGGCTCAAAACACTCAATATCATTAGTTGCCCAAGTTGCTCACGTGTTGAAAACGAAGCATTCATTGACCTGGCCCAGGCAGTCAAGGATATGACCGCTTATGCACAGGATCATGCGGTGACAATCGCCGTCATGGGCTGTCGCGTGAACGGTCCCG
>JANXOO010000845.1 GCA_025353525.1 Schlesneria sp.
CGACGTTTCGGACGAGATTCTGTCAGCAACTCGCGAGCTGCTGCACGAACTGCTGGAATCCAATGCCATCCACGAGTTTGACGAGATTGTGTCGGCAATTTTTACGACGACTCCTGACTTGACATCTACTTTCCCCGCCGAAGCCGCTCGGGCGATCGGTATGAAGCAGGTTCCGCTGCTGTGTGCCTCGGAAATCGCCGTACCGAACAGTCTGCCGCGGTGCATTCGTGTGCTGCTACACGTCAATACCGATAAAAAACAATCGGAAATCACCCACGTTTACCTCCGCGAAGCCAAACGCTTGCGACCTGATATGGCCAGTGCTCAATAACTGAAGTGAGGATTCAGATGACCCAAAAAACGAACCCGTCCCGGCGATACTTTTTGGGTCTGGCGACCGGATGGTCATTCGGTGCCGGGTTGTCTCAACTCGCATTCGCCGACGATTCGAAGGCGACCGGGGAAGGTCGACCGCGAGTATCGTATCCACGCTCGACTTCAGGTGACAAGGTTATTGAACCCGATTGGGAGCAGCGACTGACAGTCACCGTCGGGCAAAAGCAGGGTGACCTGATCGGAACATCGCATCAGGTGTTGCAAGCAGCGGTCGATTATGTCGCTCGCCTGGGAGGCGGTACGGTTAAAGTATTGCCAGGGACATACACACTTCGTGGTTCGGTCCATCTGCGATCGAACGTGCGCCTGATCGGTTCCGGTGACGAGACTATTTTTACCAAACCCGCGTCGGTCTCAACAAAGCTGGCGATCGATTCTGACTGGTACCATCAGGAATTGACTCTCACCGATGCAAAAGGGTTTGAAGTCGGTGACAGTGTTTGCCTGCAAACGAGAAATCCGCATACGGGTGGACAGGAAGTCCTGAAGCGAACGTTGATTGCGAGGTCGGGAAACCGGTTCAAACTCGATCGCGCATTACGGGAAAATTTCTGGACACTGGGTGACGCAACCTGTTCGACACTCTTTCCCCTCGTGACGGGTGAAGAAGTCGAGGATCTGGCAATCGGGAACCTGACTCTGGACGGGAATCGGGCCAATAACGAGAACCTGAACGGAAATTACGGGGGCTGCATCTTTCTTCAGGACGTCAGCCGGGTACAGATCCGAAACGTCACGGCAAGACAAAACAATGGTGACGGAATCAGTTGGCAGATCTGCCACGATGTCACTGTTGAGGATTGCCACAGCCACGACCACGCGGGATTGGGGCTACATCCCGGCTCCGGCTCACAGCGCCCTGTGATGCGTAACAACAAACTCGAACGCTGTCAGATCGGCATTTTTTTCTGCTGGGGGGTCAAGTACGGCCTCGCAGAAGGAAATACCATCATCAATATCAAAGGGCAAAGTATCTCGATCGGCCACCGCGATACGGACAATATCGTGCGGGATAACATCCTGAGGAATAGTGGCGAAGTCGGCATTCTGTTTCGACCTGAAGGTGGTGCCAGTTTTTGCGGCCACCGAAATCTGATCGAATCGAATACAATCGAAAACAGCGGACCAGGAAACGGCGTTGCGATCGACGTTCAAGGAGGGACCGAACAAATCTCGTTACGTCAAAACGACATCCGCGAAACGCGCGACGCGGCCGAGCGAATTGGAATTCGACTCGGCAAAGAAACGAAGGAAATCAAACTCGAAAACAACAAGATTTCAGGTCTGAAGTACGACATCGTTCAGGCGTGAGTCAATCCGGAACCGGTTCTGCGTTTCTTCTCCGAAATTCGGAAAGAGATCAAAGTGGCCAAGGTTTTCTTGACTGTGATTTCCGGAAAGCGGACCTGAGGGCGGCCCCGAGTTCTGAGAGTCGATGTCAAACCGGGTCTTTCGGCGGTCAGTTCGATCCATGGGGGCTCCCTTTCTGAGCGGCTTCGCGGATTACAGCAAGTTCCTTATCGGTCATGGGCTCGTTGATCCGATCAACCAACGAGAATACAATGAGCCCTGACCCGAATGACACTGTAGCGACTAATGTGTTTGTCGTTTGCGCGTAGCGGCAGGACGCACGCGCGAGGACCATGTGCATTCGAACTCGCCATCTGAAAAATGGAGGGCATCCGACGAGTTGGGGTTGGTTGTGAGACCGCTTTGTCCTGTC
>JANXOO010000853.1 GCA_025353525.1 Schlesneria sp.
CCTGAAACCGGGTTAATCACTCGTGGCCCGAATCAGGCGGGCGGAAGCTTGTTCGACGATTTTACCGGAGACGGGCTTCCGGACTTGTTTTTTACTTCGCTGGACGTCGATCGCGGGGCATCGTTTTTCGTCAACATGGGCAACGGAAATTTCGAAGATCATTCCGACCAGGCGGGACTCGCTGACCAGGTTTATGCCCTGAATGCTGCTCGTGCCGATTTTGATAACGACGGCTATCTCGATATTGTCCTGCTTCGTGGCGGATGGGAAAAAGCCATGCGCATGTCACTGCTCAGAAATCGGGGAAACAGCACTTTTGAGGATGTGACGCTGGACAGCGGCATGGGTGAGCCGATCGCTTCAGAAACGGCCGTCTGGGGCGACTACGACAACGATGGGCGGGTTGATCTGTTCGTTGGCGGCGAATATCGGCCGCCTTTTCCTGACGGCGGCAGAACGTTGCCCGAAGAACGCAATCGATGCCGACTTTACCACAATGAGGGGAACGGAAAATTCGTCGATGTCGCCGCAAAACTGGGTGTCGCTGAAATGCAATGCACCAAGGGAGCGGCCTGGGGCGATTACGACGGAGACGGTCGACTCGACCTGTTCGTGTCCAACATGAATGCCCCCTGTCGGTTGTTCCACCAGGAATCGAACGGGACGTTTCACGATGTTGCCGATGACCTGGGATTGTCGAGTCCTTCGCACAGTTTCGCCTGCTGGTTTTGGGACTACGACAACGACGGTCGGCTCGATCTGTTCGTCAACGATTATTCGAGCACCCTGGGCGAGTTCGTCGCTGTACAGACCGGCCATCCGATCGACACGCACAGTCGACCGCGGCTTTGGAAAAATCTTGGCAAAGACGGATTCAAGGATGTTTCCATCGAGGTCGGACTCGACCGGGACATGATGCCGATGGGTTGCAATTTTGCAGATGTCGATAATGACGGATTTCTGGACCTGTACTTTGGCACGGGCCGAATGGCGCTGGAAGTTCTGGTCCCCAATCTGATGTTCAAAAACGAAGGGGGGGCACGATTTTCGGACGTGACAACATCGTCGGGGACGGGGCATTTGCAGAAGGGGCACGGTATCTCGTTTGCGGACTGGAACTGTGACGGCCACGTTGATTTGTTCGTTGTTGCA
>JANXOO010000870.1 GCA_025353525.1 Schlesneria sp.
TCGACCGTTCTGACCAGTCCGGTTCCGAACAGGTGATGCCAGATTCTGTTGACCATGACCCGGGCAGTCAGCGGATTGTCAGCGCTGGCAATTCGATTGGCCAGTTCCAGTCGACCACTTCCCGGCGACGCAAATGCTGGCAACGGAGTTGACGTATCATGTGATTTAAACGAGATCGACAGAACCTCAAGATAACGACGCGGCACGGGCTCACCAGGCCGAAAGCAATCGCCACGCACGAAGACCGGTTGCTCGATCCCTGGTCCTCCATCAGAAACACCCGCGATGACGCGGGGGATCGCGAGTTCAGCGTCGAGCTTCCGATACTCGGCAACGAGTGTCTCACACGTCTTGGACCGGGCGATCCGGTTATCGATCAACTCACGGCGCAGCATGGCATCGAGCCACCTCACATCATCTGCAGTGGCGTGGTCCATGGACCAGGCGTCGATCGCGCCCGTCATACGGGATGCATAGCGATCAATAATCGCATCGAGCGAAGGTATTGTGGCGGTGGCTGCATGTGACCCATCGGCAGAACGAGTCGCCCCGGACCCGGCGACGAATGTCTGAAGATGCGACAGGCCGGGTTTGGGTGTCTCGGGGCTGTCATGCAGGACGACGCGGGTGACTCCGAAGTACGAACGGGGATTTTCTGACGCTTTATCCCAGGGCAGCTTGTAATTCCCACTATCGCCACCGAGGGCCGCGAGTTGATCGGGGAATTTCGGATTGTCGAACATCGTCATCAATTCTGCGTACGTCCGCAAGCTCTCGCGATCGTCCGGAGGGGAAAATGTGATCCATTGCAGATCCGGCGATGTCAGTGCCCGGTAATTGGCATAGTTCAACTGGCAATTGTTCGAAACGAGCCTCACCGCACTACTGCGTTGTCCGAGTACTTGAAAACTGATGTACTTTTTGCCTGTCGGCAATACGGCGGAACGGAGCGTCCCGTTCAGTTTTGACGAAATCCCATGAGTAAATCGCCCCGCAGGCAAGATCGCCTGGACAATCGAATCACCTTCCGGCTGAATAACGAATTCACCGTCGCGCGTTGGGCCATCCGCGAGAGCCTGCCCTCCGATCGACCAATTGCGAGATCCGTTCGCACCCGACTGTCCGAGCGTCCCCTTCACTGCCCCGGTTGATTGACGTTCGAGGGAATCCGTCGCCGCAGCTCCACGTTCGGGACCTGATTCGCCTGCCGGATCGCGGCTGGGGTCCTCACCGAAATCAGCAAACGTCTCGAACCGGGACTGATTGAATTCAACCCGGGCTGCCTCTTCTGCCAGAAGTTCAGCCGAAACCGATTGCCATGTCTGCGAGTACGATCTGGAAACACTCAATGCATCGGCAGGGACATCGGCTTTCGACGGAAGATCGACTGCCGAAAGCCGTCGCCACAATTCAAACGGATCCTCAAGCGGCTGCGATTCGACAGCGAGGTGAGCGATCCATTTTTCAAGTCGAACCGGATTCAATCCCGTCGTCGGGTCACTGGCACCGGGCAATAGCGCACGCGTTGCATGAGCGGCACGCATCGTTGCGGCAAACTGCGAGGCATCGTCACGCCAGAGGGAGGCAAGTTCCAGGCGGAGTTCCCTCTTCAGTTCCTTCATTCGCCGTTTTTGTACGGAGTTTACCTCTGGCGAATCGATACAATGGCTGACGTTTCGCGAACTTCGCAGAATGGCGAGCATCGCGTAGTAGTCGTCCGACGAGATTGCGTCGAGCTTGTGGTTGTGACAGCGAGCACAGGCAACGGTTGTCGCCTGAAACGCTTTGGTCAATGTGTCAATCTGATTGTCAGCCAAATCGTAGCCCAGCGACCTGAGGCTGATGCAGTCGTCGTGGTTGACTTCACCAAATCGATAAAAGCTGGTGCCGATGATCGACTCGTTGAATTGTTCGAGTTTATTCCATCGTGGATTCGGCAGCAGATCTCCCGCAATATGTTCGCGGACGAATTGATCGTACGGAACATCGTTGTTGAATGCGCGAATCAGATAGTCTCGATAGCGCCACGCATGATGAACTTCATAGTTCCATTCGTTGCCGTGCGTCTCCGAGAATCGCACGACGTCCATCCAGTGCCGCCCCCAGTGCTCGCCAAAATGAGGCGAAGACAACAACTCATCGACAAGCCGCTCAACGGCCGCACGATGGAGCGACCCGTTCGACCTGAGCGACAGGGTTTTCTTCACTGAAACAGCTTGACTTTGCACATTGCCGGACAGGTTCCCGACACGTCCGTTTTCCTTTTCTGGAACCTCGCCCTTGCTGCATTCGTTGACGAAATGATCGACTTGCCCGATCGTTGGAGGCAAACCGGTCAACACAAGACTCAACCGCCGAGCGAACGTCCGGGGGTCCGCCGCCTCGGTTGCCGTCAGTTCATTTTCTGTCAATTTCGCATCGACAAACCTGTCAATAGCGTCGCGACCAGGGCTGGTATTTGAGTTGTGATTATCGCCCGACGGCAAAACCGGGTGCGAAACGGGCTGCAAACTCCACCAGCCCGCACGCTCACGCATCGTCTCTTTCCATGACGAAGCGGACTTTGTCGCGGTTACCTTCGTACGGGGATCTGCAGCACCCCGTTTAACCCAGACTTCGAGGTCAGCAATGACGTGGTCTGGCAGCTTTCCTTTGGGGGGCATCTTGACGTTATCGTCCGAATATCGAACCGCTTTGATCAGTAGACTGTCATCGGGTTTGCCAGGCTGAATGGAGGGGCCCGTTTCACCGCCGGTTCGAACAGCGTCACGGCTGTCGAGCAACAACTCGCCGCCGATCTTCTTTGAGTCAGCAGAATGGCATTCGTAGCAATGAGCAACGAGGACCGGGCGGATCTTCTTCTCAAAGAACTCAATCTCGATATCATCCGCAACCGCAGAAGCCACCCGGACGGTGAGTGTCAAAAGAACCAGTGCTGCGGCAGCAAATCGCATGAAATTCGATCCTCGTCCATCGCAAGAGGCAAGTCCGGGAGTTAAACCCGGCGCACGGCAATCCGGCAGTACAAGCGCACCGCAGGAGCACTCGTGGCTTGCTCCAAGTCTAACACGCGGTTCAGGCGCAGGGAATCGGAAGCATGCTTCTTCGTTTCCTGTCAGGAACTTCGATGACTCAATTCACGTTGATTGTCATTTTTTTCGCGGTCGGATCGGTGTCGATCCCGCCGTTGGCAGTCCCGCCGTTGTCCTGAACTTCAAACAGGAAATTGGCGAGTGCGGTCCCTGTGGCATTGTTTGGCGGAGTGTATATCAGTTTGCCCGCAGTAATGTCTGCCACCGAAATGCTCGCCCCGAGTGTCACCGCCACTCCATTATCAGTCAGACTACCGATTGCAGGCAACGCTGTAATCTTCTCCGCAAGGAAGGTATTTGCGGGTAAATTATTCGGATCACTAAAACCGAAGTCGGCCACCTGAAAGACGTAGCTCGTGTTTTTCAACATCGAAATCGTATTCGCAATTCCGACAGGAGCGTTATTAACGAACTTGACATTGATCGTCATCGCTTTTGCTGTCGGATCAGTGTCTGCTCCTCCGTTGGCGGTCCCTCCGTGGTCCTGAACCTGGAACGTGAAGCCGGCATACGCGGTTCCGCTTGCATGCGCTGCCGGTACGAAGACCAGTTTCTTGCTTGTGATATCGGCTGCCGGAATGAATTGGCCCACGGTCACCGCCAGTCCATTGTCTGTCAATGAGCCTACCACCGGCAGAGTCGCGATCTTGACGGCGAGCAGAGCATTCGCCGGAACGTCCTGGACGTCACTGAAGCCGAAATCAGCCACAGCGAACGAGTAGGATTGATCCTGCAACGTTGTCACTGTTTTCGATGACCCGGACGGGGCGTCGTTCACAGCAGTCACTGCGATCGTCAGCAATTTTGCGACCGGATCGGTATCGACACCGCCGTTCGTCGTGCCACCATCGTCCTGGACCTGGAACAGGAATTTCGCATAGGTGGCACCGTTTGCGTTTGCCGCGGGCGTGAAGACAAGTTTGCCACCTGTCAGGTCGGCCAGCGGAACGAATTGGCCCACCGTGACCGCCGCGCCCTTAACTTTCAGCGAATCGACGACCGGCAATGAGGCGATTTTCACAGCCTTCAATCCATTCGCAAGGTTGTCGTTCGGATCAGTCAAACCGAAGTCCGCGACTGCAAATGTGAACGGCTTATCTTCCAGTGTCGTCACGGTTTTCGCTGTACCTGCCGGAGCGTCATTTACGGATGTGACAGAAACGGTCATCGTACGTGGCGTCAGATCAGTATCCGCACCTCCGTTGGCAGTTCCGCCGGTGTCCTCAACCTGGAATGTAAAGTTGCCGTATGTCACTCCATTCGCGTTCTCAGCAGGCGTGAAGATCA
>JANXOO010000899.1 GCA_025353525.1 Schlesneria sp.
ATCGTGGCCGAACTGGATGGGGCCGAATCGTGACGGGATTTCTGTTGAAACGGGTTGGTCAACAACCTGGCAGGCGGAGGGGCTGGATGTGGCCTGGTCTCGTCCGATTGGAATCGGTTTCAGTTCTGTCTCGATCGCGAACGGCAGATTATTCACAATGGGGCACGTCGACGGAACCGAAATTGTCTGGTGCCTTGATGCGAAAACGGGAGACGAGATCTGGCAGCACAAATATCCGTGCGAGCTGAATGATAACCTGCACGATGGAGGTCCCGGTTCGACTCCCGCTGTTGACGGCGATTATGTCTATACACTGGGGAAAGAGGGGCAACTTTTTTGTTTAGCCGTCAAAACCGGAAATGTCGTTTGGCAAGTCAGACTTCAGAATGATTTGGAAATTCCTTTGCCCGAATGGGGTTTTTCCGGTTCGCCGGTCATCGCGGGATCGCAACTGATTCTCGAAGCAGGACGAGTTGTTTCGTACGACAAGGAGACCGGAAAAAAGTCCTGGCAAACGGAAATCCATACCGCCGGATACGGATCGGCAGCGATCATCACCAGCGACTCCGGTGCGTCGTTTGTTGCGACACTTGATTGCGACGGGTTACGTCTGACCGAATTGATAACAGGCAAAGAATCAGCGTATCAGGCGTGGCCGTCGCCGTTCCGAACGAACTCGACAACACCGATTGTCGATGGAAACCGAATCTGGATTTCCTCTGGTTACAACGTCGGTTGCGCCCTGTTTGAATTTGACGGACGCGAGTTGAAACAGATCTATTCGAACCGCGAAATGAGGAACCATTTCAACAACAGTATCCTTTGGGACGAACACTTGTACGGGTTCGATGGCAATTCGAATCTGGGTCGCGTGGTGCAACTGACATGTATGAACTTGAAGACTGGTGAAGTCGCCTGGAAGCAAAGGGGACTCGGGTGCGGTTCGCTGATGATTGCCGATGGAAAATTATTGATTCTCAGCGAGAACGGAGACCTCGTGCTGGCAAATGCCACACCCGATCAGTTTGAAGAATTGGCGAGATCGAAGTTTCTGACCGGTCGCTGCTGGACAGTGCCTGTGTTGTTCGAGAAACGCATTTATGGAAGAAACGCCACCGGACGACTGGTTTGTGTCGATTTGCCGGAATAGGGCGGATGGCCGCAGGATTCGTTTGTTTTGGTCTTTCACAAGGGCCGATCGCCACTGGCTATTGGAGTGGATGGCCTCTTT